>CAYSXM010000076.1:0-10567 GCA_964434905.1 uncultured Pirellulales bacterium
CAAGAAGGCTTTGAAAACGGTAACGCTTTTTACGGCACCGATGGCATGTTGCTGTTGGGCAAAGCGCGCGGCTGGCAGTTGTTTGGCCCCCGGAACGAGCTGCGCGAATCGATGGAGGCCACAGGCATGGGGCTGCCGCACCATCGCGACTTTCTGGATGCACTGCGCGCCGGTCGCCACCCCCATGCCGATGTGGAAATCGGTCATCTGTCGGCCAGCCTGTGCCACCTGGGAAACCTGACGGTAAGGCTGGGCCGGCAGCTACGGTTCGACCCGGTGGGGGAGCAGATTCTCGACGACGAGGCGGCAGCGCCCTGGGTGGGGCGCAGCTATCGCACGGGGCACTGGGCCGTACCCACCGGGGCGTAGCGCCTGGCCAAGCGGAACCGCGAGGACCGCGTGGCACCTTACCCCGAATTATTCATGAGCCTTCTACTGCGGAAACGAAGGTGTCGCGTCTGCCGCGTCAAACCGCAATCGCCCCTGACTCACGTATTCACCAATACGCTGCGCGGGCCGATCGCGGTTTTCCTTGCAGCCACAACACCTTCGACTCCTCGCGACGAAGCTCATGAATAATCCGGGTTTACCCGTAGCCGGCGGTCTACCTCGATCCAACCCAAGTTACGCTACTTGGACCATGGCGTAAGCAACTACACCTGCCTGCACCCGCAAATGATGGGCCAGGATCTCAAACACCGCGAAAACCGCACGGTTGTCCAACACGTGGGCGCGCACGACCGTGTAGGTGCGCTTTCTGGGCGCAAGTCTTCGCTACACTTGTTCGGATTCGGTCAACGCCTGGGAACTCAACGCAAAGCCGCAAGGACGCAAGGCAGCGGGAGGAAAGCAGAACCTGATTTCTTTGCGCCTTCGCGCCTTCGCGTTGCATTCTTCAACTGGCCGCACTGGGTCGCCAAAGTCGCGCAGTCGCTCGAGAGAGCCCGGATCATGCTAGCCCGGCGCGGGCAGCCGACCGTGCGGCGCTTACCGGCGCCAACGTCAGTTGCCTGGCTTCACCGCGAACACGTGGACGCTGGCCGCATAGTCGTTGACCGGATAGCGCGAGAGCAACTCGGCCAGGTGGCTACCGAAATCGGCAGGCGCCGGCGTGCCGCAGCAAGCCAGTGGGACCACCGGCAGCGCGTCGTTCGGAGTGGGCGTGCCACAGCATGGGCTGGCCGAGGCCTCGAGCAGTGCGTAGCTGGCCAGGTCAGCGCCGCTGTCGACCAGCCGGACCTCGGAAAACCCTGCCGCGCGCAGCTCGTCCGCATATTGTTCGATGCGAATGGCCCCCGCAATGCAGCCCACATGGGCCAACACATCGCGACCGACTTCTTCCGGTAAGTCTTGCTTGAGCGCGATATCGCTGGCGGCCAACCGGCCTCCGGGACGCAAGACGCGAAAGATCTCGCGAAACGCACGGGGTTTGTCCGGCACCAGGTTCAACACGCAATTGCTGATCACGCAATCGACGCTGTTGTCGGCCATGGGCAAATGCTCGATCTCGGCCAGATGCAACTCGACATTCTGGGCACCTGCCTGGGCGACGTTGCGCCGGGCGCGATCGAGCATTTCAGTAGTCATGTCGATACCGATGGCGCGGCCGGTGGGCCCCACCCGGCGCGATGCCAAAAGCACGTCGATGCCGCCGCCGCAGCCCAAGTCGACCACCACCTCTCCGTCGGCAAGCGACGCCAAGGCCGTAGGGTTGCCACACGATACGCCTAGGTTGGCCCCAGCGGGCAGGCTGTCCAGCTCCGCATCGGTGTAACCAAATGCCCGCGCCACGGCGCTGGCACCCGCCACTTCAGCGCCGGCCGGCTGTGCGGCCAGAGCCCCGTAGCGGTCGCGCACGGCCTGCTTTAGTTCGTCGTGCTGGTTTTGCACGTCGCGTGTCAGGTTGTTGGTAGACATGGTTCGTTGCTCCTGAAGTAGTAACGGACAGGGAAACCGGCACCGGCGCGGCGGCCGGAGCACCCTGCGAATCCACAGGGCAGCAGGCGTCGATCGCACCCGCAATGGCGCGTAGCAACTGGGCCATGGCCTGGTAGCGCAGCCGATAGTGAACCTGGCGACCGACCTTGAGCGATTCCAGAACCCCCGCCTCGCGCAATAGCGCCAGATGGCGCGAGACCACCGAGATATCGACCGCCAACCCAGCCGCCAGATCGCCCACCGTGGCCCCGGCCGGGCAGGCGGCCAGGTGCAACACCAACTGCACGCGGTTGGCTTCGCCCAGCGCTCGGAACAGGGTGGGCGCCAACAACGATTCGAGTGTGCAGCAGGCGGTCGCTCCGCCGGGTGGGGGCGCGACGGCGCAGCAGAGGGCCGCAGGGCTAGCCCCGGCCAACCCTTCACCGCGGGCCGATCCTGCACCGGAGACCAAGCCGACACCGGGGGCCAAGCCCGGCACGACCGCCGAACTGGTCTGGCGCGTTACGTTCCCAGCCGCGGCGCGGCCAGCGCTTCGCGCCGGGGAGACCTGGGCCCGTGGAACATGTTTGCTCATTTGCACAAATATACAACTATCTGGCCGCAAGGCAAGAGGGCGCACCCTTGCGGCAACGACCCTTGCGGCCTGCCGCCCCACGGGGCACCGCCTGAAGTTCGCGTGGCCGGCAGCCCGTTCGAGAATTCAACGTGCTGCTAGCGGCTGCGCGGGTGTGCCCGGTCGAAGGCCTGTTGCAGGTTGCTCGTGCTGAGGTGCGTATAGATCTGCGTGGTGGTCAGGCTCTTGTGGCCCAGCAGTTCTTGCACGCTGCGCACATCGGCGCCGCGGTCGAGCAGGTGCGTGGCGAAACTGTGCCGCAACGTATGTGGCGACGTACGGCGATCGAGACCGGTTTCCCGCAAATATTTTTCCAGCATCCGGCCCACGCTACGGGTGGTCAGACGGTGACCGAATCGATTGACGAACACCGGGGCCCGCCCCGCTCGCTCGGCACGCGGACCGAGCGTGCGCACGGCCAACCAGGCATGCAACGCCCGGACCGCGAACGAGCCGATGGGCGACTTTCGTTCACGGCGGCCCTTGCCACGTACGGTGAGTACGGCGGCCGACAAATCCAGGTCGGCATCGTTCAGGCCGACCAACTCGCTGACGCGCAAACCGCCGGCATACATGGTTTCCAAAAGGGCGCGGTCACGCAGCCCGGCGCTGGTTGTGGACGGCGGCGCTTCGAGCAGCAGCGTGGTTTCGTCGGCAGACAAGAAATGGGGGAGCGGCCGTGCCCGACGCGGATTGCGCAGCGGCTTGGCGGCATTGGTGCTGGCCCAGCCGTCGCGCTGGCCGAACCGAAGGAAACTGCGCAGCGACGCCAACCGACGTGCGATGCTGGCCGGGGCATAGCCCGCCTCGTGAAGTGCCGCCAAATAGCCGCGCAGATCGGGCGCTTGCCAGTGGCCCGGTTCGGTGGCCGGATCGTCCAGGTACTCGCCCAGCGAAGCCAGGTCCTCGCGATAGCTCTTGATTGTCAGCGGCGACGCGTTCTTTTCGACCTTCAAGTACCTTAAGAACCGCGAGACCGCGGACTCGAGTGGGGTGGCGGCCGTCGCCATCGAAAGCCCCTTCGCGCCACCTGGCTGCCCGGGCGCCGACTGAAGAATCGCCCTGCACTTGGGCCACAGGCACGCTTTACGAGTTGTCGTCGCGATCGCTGGGCAGCACCAGGTCGAAACGGCGGCTGGGTTCTGGCCGTTTGGCTTCTTGCCGAATTTTCTGGCTCAATACCGCGGCGTCGTACCAGGTAAAGCTCAACTCGGCGTTCGAGGCGAATCGCCCCAACACGCGCAACGTCTCGCTGCGGCTGGCATCGTCGTACAGGAACACATAGCGCTCGGTGCCCTTTACCAGGGCCAGCACGTTAATGTCTTGGCTCATCAGGCGCCTTGCTGGGGTCAGGGGCCGCCAATCTCGCTGCCAGGCTCGCGCCCGACACTCGGGGCCCGCCGCGCTGGCGGTGGGGGCCACAGTGCGTGTTATCGGCGGCCAGGCACTCGCCACACTACTTGGGTTTCACCAGCGCCGCCCCGCGCCGAAAGCATTTCGGCAATGTGCATGTGGCAGCAAAAACGAATAAAGTCGTCGCTACGCGTGAGATACGATTCCCAGCCGCCGAAGCGAAGGTCCTTGCGGAAACGCACATAAGATTCCAGGGCCGCAATGAAACGATCGTCATGACCGTTATAGGTCCGCGTGTGAACCAGCACCGGGCGGTCGTTGGGCACTCCCGGCGGCAGGTTGCAGTCGGGACCCGGTGGAATCAATCGACGCGGATCGGGCCAATCACTGGGCAAACCCTTGGCACCCGCGGCCGGGTTGGCCGCCGTCTCCAGGGCGCGCGCATCATGAAACGCCACGGCCACCCCCTCGGCATCGGCGCGATCTGCCGGCTTGGCCGGAGGAGGGGGAAGTTCACCAGGGTCGTAGGGGGGCGCCTTGATCGCCAACTGCGCCCGAGCGAGGGCCATCTCCGCCTCGAAAATCAGCGATGCCGGAATCTCCTCTTCCTCGGGCGTGCCCCACGGCAAGCCATAGCCCGGCGGAATGGGATGATACCCAGGGTTCGCGGCATACCACTCGACTTGCAGAGCGCAGCGCGGCGGATAATAGGGGTCAAAGTCGGTTACGGCCCCAATCACCACTGCGTCGACACCCAATAGCTGTGCCAAACGGCGGGTCTCCTGGGGGCTGTCCAAGGTCAGTTCGTGCAGCTTCATTTGCTGCTCGACCACGCCCACCGGCACCACCTCAAAGCCGGGAACCAATTGCAATTCGTTGTAATAGGCCAAGGCAAACTGCCGGCCATCCACGGAGCGCTCGGTCGACAAATTGAAAAACGGCGCGATCGCCACCTTGGTCAATTGCGGAAACGGATTGTGAACCTGCGGCCGATAGTGGGCCTCGGGCAGCACGCCACAGCCCAGGCACAACACCACGGCGCAGGCGACAATCAGACCCCACGAAGAACGGGCGCTACGCGACGGGCCAGGCATGTACTTCGCCTCAATTGCCCAGTTTCTCGCGCACACCCAATGCAATGCGCGAGCGTCGCTGCTATCGGCATAATCGCCACACGTTCTCCAGCTTCGCCGACCAGAGTTTGGCAATCGGCCTCGCTGCCAGCCGGGCAGTCCGGGAGCATGAGGCGAAATGTGGGCGCAACCTGCGCGCCGCAGGTCACACCAAATCGCGCATGCTCGCTAAACCCACAGGCTCGCGGCTAGCGAAGGGTTCGCCATAGGCTCGACCGATCGACCAGCCCCAAAACGCCGCCTGGTCGCGCAGTTGATCCAGAAAAGATGGTTTCGTGTCGGGACGCTGGGCCACGAACTGGCTGTGATAACAGGCAATGGCCCCGAGCTTGCGTTCCCAATAGGGACTGATGTCGAGCACCCAGGCGGGTTGCGCCACCTGCCGCAGATGAACACAGTAGTAGTACCACACGCGCTCGGGGTGCCACGGTTCGCCTGGCAAGTCGCTCTTGGAAAGCTTGGCCCAGAAGCGAGCCGCTTCGATCAACTCGGTCGCCGCCACGTGGTCGGGGTGCGCGTCGACCCAATACGGGGCAAACAGCCAGCGCGGACGATGCTGGCGTATCACGCCGGCCAACTGCCGGCGAGCTTCCAGCGTGTGCTCCAGGCTGCGATTGACCAACCCCAGGTTTCCCCGCCAGTCGAGCTGCAACAACTCGCTAGCCGCCGCGGTCTCGCGGGCGCGCGTTTCCAAGCTACCCGCCGGCGTGGGCTCACCCGTTGTCAGGTCGAGAATGCCGGTGCGGAGACCTTCGTCGTGGAATTTCAAAAGCGCGCCCGCCATGCCTAGTTCGGCATCGTCAGGATGAGGGGCAATGACCAGCACATCGAGCATGTCAGGGTTCCAGCTATCGAACGAGAAAACGCCACGCCGCGAGGCCGACTGCCCGGCGGTGCAAGTTCGCCTTGCGACAACTCCAGCCGATGCATGACCTGCGTCGCGAGCCGTCGTCAGGAAACTGGTTGCCAGGAAAACCGCGCTGGGCCCCGCCCGGCCTATTGGTGAACACGCAAGGCAGGGGCCAAGAGCATCTGACACAGCAGCCGCGACTCGTTCGGCTCGACGGCACAAGGTTCAAGATCCATGGGGGATTATAGTCGCCCGACGGCATCCAGAGAGACTGGGCGGGTTGGGTGGCGCGACAGGAGAACTGCAAAGTCGGGGTCTGGAACTTTTTTCGGTCAACACGCGCGGCATTCAACCGACGTCTGTCGGCCGAAAACAAGTTCCTGACCCCCTCGCATGTAACTTTGCAGTTCCCCTTGGGTGGCGCGATTCGGCATTGGACCGCGCGCCCCGGGGTTCTATAATCCGCGACCCATGGGTCCCTCGTGGTGTGGCCCATGGCTTTTCCCCGCGCGCTGGCAGGCACCACGGCCGCTGAGCGACGGGGTACCCCCTGGGGAATCCAAGGCATGCGCAAGATAGCGATCCTCAACCAAAAAGGTGGCGTCGGCAAGACCACCACCGCGGTGAACGTTTCGGCGGCCATCGCCGCCGCCGGGCAGCGCGTGTGCCTGATCGACATGGACCCCCAAGCGCATGCAACCTTGCATTTGGGTCTGTTGCCCGAGCGTCCGCGCGATGTCCTGGCGGCCCACACGAAGTCGATCTACGAGGTGCTCTCCAGCAATGCGTCGCTGGCCGAAGTGCGGAACCAGGTCGAGGATCGCCTGTGGCTGGTCGGCTCGCACATCGACCTGGCCGCGGCCGAAGTGGAACTGGCCGGGGTGGTCGGGCGCGAACTGATTCTACGCGACAAGCTACAAGCCGACGACGCGCAATTCGACACCCTGTTCATCGACTGCCCGCCTTCACTGGGTATCCTCACGCTCAACGCCTTGGCGGCAGTCGACGAGGTATTCATTCCCCTGCAGCCACACTTCCTGGCGCTGCACGGGTTGAGCAAACTGCTACAGACCATCGATCTGGTGGCGCGGCGGTTGAACAGCCGGCTCAAGGTGGGCGGAGTGGTGATTTGCATGTACGAATCGGCCACCCGTCTGGCCAACGAGGTGACGCGCGACGTCGACGAGTTCTTCCAACAAGCCCGCCACACCCGTGCGGCCTGGTCGGGTGCCCGCGCGTTCCAAACGCGCATTCGTCGCAACATTCGCTTGGCCGAGGCTCCCAGCTTTGGGCAGTCAATTTTTCGTTACGCGCCCGACTCGAACGGCGCCCACGACTATGCAGCCCTGGCGGCGGAAATGCTCGGCGGCCTGGCCGACCTGAGCAACGACGTACCCCTGGCCAGCGAAGCGGCCTAACCGACCGTTGAAAAATGCCCTCGTGGTATTTTTCAAACTCGCCAAGTTGTAGTAGTGCAGGCTTTCGCCTGCCTACCTTGTTCCCGCCCCCACCCCAACCGACAGTTGACGCCGTGGCTCAGATGTCTACACGACTGCCCTACCGCTAGAACGGGCTGCTAATCGCAGCGGGCTCAAGGGGCGGGCCTTACTGCGGCGCACGGGGCGTGGGATACGCGGCGAGTGCGCCCAGCGCCGTTAGCAATTCAATGGCCGCCCACCACTGGGGGCTAAGTGCTGGGCTGAACGCTTCGGTCGGCTGCCAGCTCTGGCGGCGCTGCCAACCTTGTGCCGTCCGGCGCCAGGGTTCCGCGTCAGACCGCCGAGCGGCAGACGGCGGACCATCGAACTCGATCGCCAACAGGCAAGCCAGCACGAGTCCGGCCGCCATCCAACACACGTCTCGCACAGACTGCCTGCTTCCCCAGGGGTTCGTGCGCCAGGCACCATTGCCGGCGAAGCACCCACCGAAGAACCCCAGGTGGCAAGCGGCGCGCCACAGCGCGCCACACGCCCGAGAACGACCACTGGAAACCAATAACTGGACACAGGTTACATAGCGCACCGGTCGCCCAACGGCCGGACAGGTAGTGTTGACCAAACGCCACGCGCCGCTGCCAAGATGTGGACCGATGGCCACGCGCGTGGTGGCCAGGCCACGGCCCGGCAACGACCGACACGGCCGCGACGTTCGCCCCACATGCCGGCCGTGTCGCCGACCGCGCAAGCATCGCTGGGCACCGCGCTGGCCGCACGGTTGTTGCCATCGCGCCCGAAGTTGGCCAATCTGCCGCGAGGGGGGAATCCATTGGTTTGCCCCAGGGCCCTGCGTGGCATAGCCTTGCTCAGAGAGGGCCGTTGCTCGGGGGGCGCGGTCACCTGTGGGCACATTGGTTTCTCAGGCTGGCGAGCCGGGCTCGGTTGGCGCCTGTTCCCCCGTCGCACCGCAGAGGGGAGAACACCATCATGGCCACGAAACCCGGACCCGGCGCGCTAGATCAACTAGTAACCGACGGTCAACTGCCCGCCCTGCCCCAGAGCGCCCTGGGCGTGCTCGAACTGTCGAGGAACCCAGACAACGGCCCCGCCGAATATGCCCGGCGCATCGAGGCCGATCCAGGACTAGCCAGCCAGGTACTCAAGTTCGTCAATTCGTCGTACTTTGGCTTTGGCAGCAAAGTGTCGAGTGTCAAGCAGGGTATCACCTTGGTGGGCGTCCGCACCGTGAAGAACTTCACGCTGTGGAGCGCGGTGTTCAGCCTGATGCCCAATCCGAAATGCGGATTGTTCGATCTGAAGTGCCTGTGGCAAGATTCTCTACGGCGGGGGCTTTTTGCGCGTGCATTGGCACGGAAACTGGGCCGCAAGGATGCTGAAGAGGCGTTTGCCGCAGCGCTATTGGCCGACATGGCCATCCCGCTGTTGGCCAAGCAATGGCCCCAGGCCTACGCCGAATTGCTGGCGGAGCGCCAGCAAGGCCAGGTGCGATTGTCCGACCTCGAGCGTCAACAATACGGATTCACCCACGCCGAAGCCGCGGCCAGGTTTGCCCGGCATTGGCACTTGCCAGAAACCCTGGTGGCGCCGATCGAGCAGCATCTCGACGCGGAACAACTCCTGGCCGGCACCCAACCCGACCCGATCGTGCTGGCCGTGGCGCTGGCGTCGATGTTGCCCGCCTGTGTCGACGAGGCCTGGCCCGAGTGCGCCGTGTTGGAACGGTATTTTGGCCGACTGCCTGGCCAGGTCTCGCAAGCCCTGGCCGACCTGCTAGCGCAGACCGACGCCGAGTTCACCGACTTCGCGCCCGTGCTGCAAGTGGCCCAGCCCGGCAAGAGCCTGTCGACCTTGTATCAAGAAGCGACGGCGCTCTCGGTCTGACCTGGCACCTGCCGGACCCAGAGCTTGGTTCGTTTCACATGCCAAGAGTCCAGTTCGTCTGCCTGGACCCACTGCCGCCTGCACCACGGTCGAATTCGACCTGGGCGTTTTCGCGGCGCGTAACGCGCCCGGGTCGCTCGGAGCGATAAATTCTCTGCCAGAAGCGCCTATTTTTTCTGGACGATGAACTCTAGCGAGTAGAATGGAGACGGGGCGAGACCAGAGGCCACGTTCGTGGCAACAAGAAATCGCATCGTGCCGGACAGTTCGCTCATGTTTGTCTAGACGTCGGGGATCGGAGGCCCTGCCCGCCAGCGCATTTACGAACCCGTCCGCGCGGTCGATTCGAGGGGGGCGCCAAACATGGCTACCCGGCAACGCATCCGCGTGACACGTGCCTTGCGCGAGGCGGAAGGCTACCTCGAACTGAACCTGCCACGCCAGGCGCTGCTGGCCATCGATCGGGTGGGCGAGCTAGGCACCTTCCGCGCGCTGGCCCTGTATCTGCGAGGAGAGGCCTGGCGCGCGATGGAATGCCATGCCGAGGCCATCGCCCCCCTGGTCGAAGCTGCCGAGTTATCGCCCGGCAACGCACACATCTGGTTGGCGCTGGGTTGGTGCTACAAACGCGTGGGCCAATTGCCCCAGGCGATTGCTGCACTGGAGCAGGTGGCCAACCACCCCGAACACGGGGCGCTGGTGGCCTATAACCTGGCCTGCTACCACAGTTTGGCGAGCCACAAATCGACGGCGCTCGATTACCTGGCTCAGGCAATCCAGATGTCGGCACAATATCGCGATCTGGTGGCAGACGAATCGGATTTCGATACGCTGCGCCACGACCCGGAATTTCAGGCGCTATTGAGCGTCGTGGTGTAGCGCGGTCGCGCCGGCCAAGGCTGGTGGTTGGATCGCGGCGCGCGCCCCGGCAGCGGCCCCCGGGGCGCGGCATGCCTCGCACAGGTCTTCCACCACATATTTGTAGGTTGGCACCTGTTTGGTCTCGACCTTTTTCATGAGCTTGACCTTGGTGTGCATCCGAGCTCCCCGGGGAAACCACTCGGTCCAGACAAATTTCCACGGCTTGACGCAGATGGATTGCTTCCGAGCTGCTTCCTCGCAAGGGTCGCACACCGTTTCACAAAATTGACAGCCGGGTTTGCCTGGGCAGGGCAGACAAAACGCTTCACGCTGGCTTCCCCAGCAAACCACCTCCACCTTTTTATCTTCACACACCAGCCGGCAGACCTGGCAGCAGGGGCGCGTGCAGCCACAGCGATCGCAACAACCGTGGCCAGCCAGTGCCAAGTCAACCAGCGTTGCCACCGCGACGATTGCCAGC
>CAYSXM010000077.1:0-10495 GCA_964434905.1 uncultured Pirellulales bacterium
CACGAGCACCGCCACCTGGGCATCGGCCGTGGCCTGATCCAAGGCGATTGGCAACTGCCCCGGCGCAGGCATTTCCGTGGCCAACCGCGCATCTGCCGGCAGCGAAGCCAGTTGGAAATCCAGCAACTCGGCCTGCGCGTCGAAGGTCCACAGTCGCAAACCACCGGGCTGATGTTGGCCCGTACCGCGCTCGCCTGGCAGGTGATAGACCACTTCCAAATTGTCGTCGAGCCAAACATTGACCAGCGGGCCTTGCACATCGATCTGCAAGGTGTACTCGTGGCCCAGTTCGATCGGGCGCGCCCGTTGGCCCTCGGCCGGGTAGCTGCTCTGACCGGCCGTGTGCCGCATCACCTGCACTTTGCTGCCACCGGCCACGGCACTGGCGTAGACGGCATGATAGTCGCCAGTGTCGGTGCCATCGAAGCTCAACCCCAACGATTTCCAAGTCGTACCGCCGGTAATGCGAAACCGCAGCCGCGCGGAAAAATCGCGCGCGTGCGGTCGCTGGGCCACCAGCGCCACTTCCGCGGGCGCGGTCGATTCCTGAACCAGACAATCGCCCCGATAGCGCCACCCCGGCGGTGGCGCCTGCCACAGTTCGACCCGCTGCGCCGAAAAGTCATCGCGCCAGGCACCGCTGTCCACGCCCCGCGATGGGTCGGCGCTAGCCATGCTGGCCAGTTGCCGCGCACGACGCTGTGCGTAAACCAGCGTCTGGTCGGCCAGGTCACAGTCGCGCTCAGCCAGGCGTGCCGCGTCGCGCGCCTGCTCTGACATTTCCGCCTGCACAAATGGCCGCGAGGCCGGATAAAATGACTCGGCCGGCAGCTCTTGCGGCGCCGCGCGATAGATCGGGCCCCCCAGCGCCGACGGCACTCCCGGTGCGACCGCGTGGTCTGTAAGTGGTTGCCGATCGTCGCCACGGGCAAATACATACGTGGCCGCCTCGGGCGTCCCGTCGAACACACGGGGCAAGCCGTCGACCGTCGTATCGGCTTGACCCGGCAAGCGATCCAGCCGCACCGCATAGGGCTCGAACACCGCGCGGAATTTGTAATATTCTTCTTGGTCGATCGGGTCGTACATATGGTCGTGGCAGCGGGCACAATTCAGCGTCAATCCCAGAAACGCCTTGGCCGTGTGCTCGACGGTGTCTTGCATCCACGTTTCGCGGCTCAACATTTTGTAGTTGCGCGCCAAGAAGCCTGTCGCGCGCAGAGCCTGCGGGTCGCCCGGCAATAGCTCATCAGCCGCCAGCATCTCGCCGAGCATTTGGTCATAGGGCTTGTCCTCGGCCAGCGATTCCACAATCCAATCGCGCCACCGCCAAATGTGCGGCTGGCTGTCGCGAATCTGCTTGCCGTCGGTCCAGCCGGCCCAGTCGCTATAACGCCAGACATCCATCCAGTGCCGCGCCCAACGCTCGGCATGTCGTGGATCGGACAACAGCCGCTCGACCACCCGCTCATAGGCATCGGCCGCCGGGTCGCTCAGAAACGCCTGCAACTCGTCGC
Source organism: uncultured Pirellulales bacterium (assembly GCA_964434905.1). Lineage (GTDB taxonomy): Bacteria > Planctomycetota > Planctomycetia > Pirellulales > CAYNRE01 > CAYSXM01. Next base: position 1,518 of record CAYSXM010000077.1, read on the forward strand.
CGGTCGGTGGCAATCCGATCAGGTCCACATACACCCGGCGCAGCAGCACGTGGCGCGGCGCCTCGGCACGAGGCGACACCCCCCGCCGGGCGTGCTCTTGGGCCACAAAACTATCGATCGGAGTGCGCGCCCCATCTCCAATCGTGCCGGGCACTCGCGGACGCTCGACCGGCTGAAACGGCGCCCAGGCATATTCGTGCTCCCAGGCCAAGTTCGACTGGCGAGCGGTCGCCTCGGGCAATTCGGCCGCCGTGGGGCAATCTCCGGCGTCGCCGGGCTGGCGCCCTGCCAGCAGTTCCAATTCGTTGGGCACACCATCGCCGTCGGTGTCTTCTCCAGACACCTGGCGCAGGCGCGCGGCCAGGTCATAGGGCTGGCCGGCCGCGGCCAGGTCCTCGCCCAGCACGCGCAAACGTTCGCCAAAGGGGTTGTGCTCGGGCGGCGCCGCGCCCGGCTCGACAAACGGGGGCGGCTGCCCCACATGGCACGTGCCACATTGATGCAGCGCGGCTACCAGATGCCGGCCATAGTACTGCTTGAGTGCTTGTTTGTGCGGAGGCCGAGCGAAGGCCGGCGACGACGCGACCAACAGAACCACCCAGCACAGCGCGGATGCCGGAAGCTGGCCACGCTCCCTAGCAATTACCTCGCCCACCGACCGACCCGTTGGGCGGTGGCCTCGATCGCTCAGCCTCGCCCGCTGTGGCCGTGGCGAAATCCAGGTAGTCATGCCAGAACGCCTGTCGCCGGGGCCGCGTAAGTCGCTTGTCGATGGCCTGATTCAATCGAGCGTAAAGCCAGCCAGATGCGGTAGTTGCCTGACCGTTTCGGCATCCCTCAGCAGAACCCCCCGGTCTCGCAGAGTCAAGCATTGTTCCGGGGGTGGCCTGGAGAACTGCAACGTGGGGGTCTGGAACCTTTTTTGGTCAACACGCGCTACATTCAACCAACGTCCGTCCACCGAAAGCAGGTTCCTGACCCCCTCGCATTTGAGTCGCCTGGCACCGACCCCGACGCACTGCGCCCCAGCCGGATTCGAGTGACCCAGTAAAACTGGGGGCTTCACGCAGTCTTTCTCGATCCATGAGACCTTGGAATCCACGGAAACCATGCCGATCAGTCAGGTTTTGCCGAAGATAACGATTATTCCGGCCGATGCTTAATGCGGAACACCCGTCGGGATCCTGCCTGGACCCTGGGTCGCGGACCATTCGACAGCCTTCGGTTGGGGATTTCTCGTGAGCTACTCAAGCGCCAAGCATGCTCTGGCTATCGCCGGATTGGTAACGGTCGCCGGCTGGGTCACTGGGACGGCCGTCGCTGGCAACGGCTTCTTCGCCAAGAAAAGCACCAAGCTCCGTCAGCCGACTTCGCCGGCCAACGCGCGGGCGGTGGATCCATTTGCCGAAGCCGAGACACCAGAAACGTTGCCCGAGCCCACCGGTGGTGACAGCCGTGCGCAGCGAGTCGCCGCGCTCGCCTCTGCCACGCCGCGCCCAGTGGCCAAGCGCGGTCCGGCCTCGCGCAGTTTGGCGCAGCCGCCAAGGATGCTCCGTGGCGCGACGACCCGGCCCGCAGTGCGGCCGGCCTCGACACAACCTTTTGGCACCGACGATTCTGAAACCCCTCCTGAACCGGCGCCGGCTGCCGCCGCGCACGGCGCGCCGCCGCCGCCGTTGGCCACCGGGTTGGGCGACAGTTGCGTGCCCGGAGCGTGTAGTGAAGATAGTTGCGTTCCAGGCGGGCCCTGCGCGCCGGGGACTAGCTGTGCGCCGGGCAGCAGTGGCGATAGCTGTGCGCCGGGCGAAGATGGCGGTGAGGGGGCATGTGCCACGATCAGCGATGGCGGCCCCTCGGCCTGTGCCAATAGCCAGGGCGCCATCGCCAACGGATATGGCGCCTGCCTGGGCGACTCTTGCGCCGGCGGCGATTCTTGCGCCGGCGGTGGCTGCGCGGCCGGCGGCTGTGAAAACTGCAACGGCAGCGGCTGCGACCAGTGCTACAACGGGCCTTGCTGGTGGCGCCACCGCAGCGGAGGGTTTGGCGAGTATCTGTACTTGCAGCCCACCGGCGGCGACGTGTCGTACGTGCAGGTGCGCGACGGCCAGGTCCCGCTCGGTTCGGTTCCGATGGGCCCCACCTCGGTCGTCAGTCCCGACTATCAGTCGGGTTTCCGCGCTGGGTTCAGCCTGGCATTGGGCCCTTGCACGAGCATTCAAACCAGCTATACGCACTTTGAAAGCCGCGCCTTCGACGCGACGCAGGTGAACACGCCATTCGCGCTGCACTCGCTGTTGGTCTATCCCAACACGGTGAATGCCTTCGCTCCCAGTTTGCAGGCCACTGCCGCCTACGACGTGGACTTCAAATTCATCGATGTCGATTTCCGCTCGATCATCTGCTGCAACGATCGCTCGGTGGTCAACTATTCGATTGGGGCTCGCTACGGTCAGCTCAACCAGAACTTTCTGGCCACCCAACCGATTGGCCAGGGGACCACGGCCGTGCTGTCCAACGTCGACTTCTACGGCGGCGGTGTCCGCGCCGGACTCGACGGGGAATATCACGCTTGCCGCTCGGGCGTGTACGTCTACGGCAAGGCATTGGCCAGCGCTCTGACCGGCCGCTACGACGCCGACTATTTGCAGGCCAACACGTTCGGGCTGGTCCAGGCCACGACCGACTGGAAAGACGACCGCATCACGCCCATTCTGGAATACGAAGTGGGCCTGGGCTGGTCCAGCCCCGAGGGGCGTTTGAAGTTGCGGGCCGGCTACTATGTGGCTGCCTGGTTCAATACCGTGACCACCGACGCCTGGATCAAGGCCGTGCAGCACGACGACTTCGTGCATGTGAGCGACACGCTCACCTTCGACGGTCTCGTCGCACGCGTGGAATACGGCTGGTAAACCCACTCGTCGTCGAGAGGCTTCGCCAGCGACGTGAAATGCCACGCGATGCGTGTCGGCGGCCGGTTCAAAACTCGAGCCGCAGGGCCCGCAGCCGGGCCTCGGTTTCCCGCATCAACTTGTCTTCCGCGGCCTCGTCCGCGGCCACATAGGTCACCGAAAACCGCAGGAACGCGCCGGCCTCGTCCCAGGGCACCGTGCAGATCGAATGCTCGGTGATGAGATACTGGCTGGCCGCCTCGGCATGGGCAAAACGTGGGCCGTCGGCCACGCCGCGCGGGGCCGGGGTGTACAGAAAATAGGACCCGCCCGGCATCTGGCAGCTAAACCCCACGCGTTCGAGCGTCGCCACCAACTTGCGCAAGCGGCGTTCGTACTTGGCGCGCGTGGCCACGGGAATCGCCGGATCGTCCAGGGCCGCGGCGGCCGCTTTCTGAATGGCAATGAACTGACCTGAATCGCTGTTGTCTTTCACATCGGCAAACGCTTGCACCAGCCGGGCGTGGCCACAGACCCACCCCAGACGCCAGCCGATCATGTGGAAGCCCTTCGACATGGAATGCACTTCCACGCCCACCTCGCGCGCCCCGGGCACCGACAGAAAACTCAGCGGCCGCCGGCCATAGGTCAGCATGATGTGCGCCGCGTCTTGCACCACGACCAGTTCGTTCGCGCGCGCGAAGTCGATCACGCGACGATAAAAATCCTCGGTCGCCAAGGCGCCCGTGGGGCTGTTGGGATAGCACAACACCAGCAGTTTGGCTCGTTCGAGCACATCGCGCGGAATCGCCGCCAGGTCGGGCAAGAAACCGTGCCGCGCCTCGAGCGGCAAGCGAACCACCTCGCCGCCATAGTACTTGGTGTGCGTGCCTGCCACGGGGTAGCCCGGCACCGTCATCAAAGTCACATCGCCCGGGTTGATCAAACAGGCCGGCAACATGGCCAGCGCGGTTTTCGAACCAATGCAATGATTGATTTCCGTAGCCGGGTCGAGCGACACCTGGAATTCGCGCTGCATGAAGCGGGCGACCGCCTCGCGAAATTCGGCCACGCCGTTGTCGGCATAGCCCCGATTCTCCGGGCGGTCGATCTCGGCGGCCAACCGCCGACGAATCGCCGCGGGGGCCGGTTCGTCGTTCTCGCCGATACCAAAATCGATCAGGGCCCGCTCCGGGTGATCGGCCAGAGCTTTTCGCTTAGCGCGCTTGATCTTCTCGAACTTGTAAATCTCGGTCCCTTTGCCGTAGTTGGAACCGCCAATCCGTTCGGCAAAGAGCTGCTGAAAATACGGGTCGCCCATGCGCAGGTCTTTCTGAAATCGAGCTTGCTGAAATCGCGGTTCGGCGGCGCCGCGCTGCGGACAATTGCCGCGGCGCTGCCAACGACCGTGCGGCCAGCCTATCGACGTGCTGCAAACCCGGCAAGCGGCCCGGCAACCCGACCAGCAGGTTAACGTCGGCTTTGCCCCGCGCGGGTTGCTATTCGGCCTGTGCTCCATAAAAAGTTTCCACCACCAGGCCGGTGCGCACGCGGACCAGCGCCCCCAAGCGATCGACTTCGTCGTCGGCAAGCGGCGCCACAAACGGTTCCGCCGGCCGACGTGCCACGGTGTAAATCTGCACCCGCGCGAGCCGCCCGCCGCCGGCCGTGATCTCATTCAGGCGATCGCAAAACGCCAATTGTTCGTCCAGGGTAGGGCCCTGACCCTGGCTGCGCAGAAACAAGGCTTGAATGATCACAGGATACCGCCGCGCAGTCTGGGCGATGTTGTCCAGCACCTGTCGAAACGGCACGCTGGTACGTTCTATCTGTTGGTAATACGCCTCGGTGCCGGCTTCCAGCTTGGCCCATATTTCCCCCTGGTTGGCCGCCAACAATGCCAGCCCCCGCGCGACGGCCGGGCGGTGCAACACCGTGGCATTGGTAATCAGCACCAGCCGCAAATCGGCCAGGCCGCGGCGCCGTTTCAGCAGGGCGCAGTCGGACACGACCTCGGCAAACTGCTTGCAGGTTGTCGGCTCGCCGTCGCCGCTAAAGGCCACGTCGTTGAGCCGTCGCAACTCGCGGGGCGTCGAGACAAACCGCGGGTGCTCCCACAACTGGCCCGACTGCACCAGGTCGAGCGTGGCCTCTAGCTCGGCCAGCAGACGCGGACGATCTACCTCGCTGGTGGCGCCCGGCGTGCTGCGATCGACCTGGCAATAGATGCAATCGAAATTGCAGACCTTGTCCGGGTTCAGGTTCACCCCGATCGATACACCCCGCGCCCGACGACTGACCACCGGATACACATAGCGAAAGCTCTCGAACGAACGTCGGTGGTCGGTAAACCAGGCCAGCGCGGGTGGTTGTGCGTCGGGCGACGACATGCTGTGCCTCGCATTGTTCGGCGATCCCGACCTGCGCGCGCCCCGTGTAAAGTCGGGGTTACAGGCGTTCGAGCTGCGTGAATTCGTCGATGGTCAGGCTGCTCATCTCGCCCCCTGCCAAGCGCAACACCAACAAGTCGCTCCACACCTTGTCGTCCGACTCGCGTCGATAGTGCAAGCCGTGTCGGCGGCGTTCCTTGCGAACCACTTCGCCGGTGGTCAAGGTTTGCCACACCTGCCGGCCGACCTTGACTTCGTGCGCAACGCGCACCCGATCACCAGCTTGCAGCTCGTCGTACAATCGGCGAGTGGCGGCCTCCGTGCTGTTCATGGCTGCGCCTTTCACAAATGCCACGGTATTTGAGAGCCCGGGAACCAGCAGACAGGTTCGCGCGCCGGGGGCCCCGATGGCCGCAAAGTTCCGGTACCAGTGTGCGGCGGTTACCCCGGATTATGCATGAACTTCGTCGCGAGGAGTCGAAAGTGTTGCGGCTGACGGGAAAACCGCGATCGGGTGCCACTGGCTTTGCCGGTGCTCTGGTGCGTATTTGTGAAAACGTGAGTCCGGGGCGATGGCGGTTTGACGCATCAGACGCAACACGTTCGATTCCGCAGCAGAAGGCTCACGAATCATTCGGGGCTAGTCTACACTTCCTTCGAGTTGATCCACGACATCAGTCGCCGTAACCGCCGACCGACCTCTTCAATGGGGTGCAACCGCTCGCGCCGCCGCATGGCCTTGAAATGCGGGGCGGCGGCCTTGTTTTCCAGCAGCCAGTCGCGGGCAAACTGCCCCGATTGGATTTCATGCAAAATCTTCTTCATTTCGGCCTTGGTTTGCTCGGTCACAATCCGGGGGCCGCGCGTGTAGTCGCCAAATTCGGCGGTGTTCGACACGCTATAGCGCATGTAGTTCAACCCGCCCTGGTAAAACAAGTCGACGATCAGTTTCAATTCGTGCATGCACTCGAAGTAAGCCATTTCGGGCTGGTAGCCCGCCTCGACCAGCGTTTCATAGCCCGCCTTGACCAGTGCGCTGACCCCGCCACACAGCACCGCCTGCTCGCCAAACAAGTCGGTTTCGGTCTCTTCGGCAAAGGTGGTGTGGATCACGCCCCCGCGGGTGCCGCCAATTCCCTTGGCATAAGCCAGACCCAGCTTGAAAGTGGTCTCGCTGGCTCCTTCGTTCACCGCGATCAGGCAGGGCACTCCGCCGCCGCGCTCGAACTCGCTGCGCACCAGATGGCCCGGCCCCTTGGGCGCCACCAGCAGCAAGTCGACCCCTGGCGGCGGCTCGACCTGGCCAAAATGCACATTGAACCCATGCGAGCACATCAAGACGTTGCCCGGCTGCAAGTTCGGACGCACGAACTGCCGGTAGATGTCGCCTTGCACCTCGTCCGGTAGCAGGATGTTGATCAAGTTGGCCTGCTTGGTCGCTTCCTCGACCGGCAACGGCTTGAAGCCGTGCTTCACGGCCAGATCGAAATTGGCCCCGCCTGGTCGCTGCCCCACGATCACCTGGCAACCGCTGTCACGCAGGTTCTGTGCATGAGCATGGCCTTGCGAACCGTAACCCAAAATGGCGATCGTCTTGCCCTTGAGCAGTGACAGATCGGCATCGTTGTCGTAATAAATCTTGGCGGTCATGTTCAGAGATACCTCGTTGCGCTCTGACCGGCGCTTGCTGGCCGGGCGAATTTGTTGGATGGAACCTTAGGCCCTTAGCCGGCGGGCTTGGTGGCCGACTCGCCAGGCGCGCCCCGGACCATCGCGATGCGCCCCGTGCGCACCAACTCGACAATGCCGTAGGGGCGCATCAATTCGACAAAGGCCTCGACCTTACGTTCCTGGCCTGAAATCTCGATCATCACATCTTGCGGACCGACATCGACGATGCGGCCGCGAAAAATGTCGGTCAATTCGCGCACTTCGGTTCGCTTGCCCCCTGGCGGGGCATGCACCTTGACCAGCATCAGGTCGCGCTCGACGTGGTTCTGAGAACTGACATCGTCGACCCGCACCACCGTCACAATCTTTTCCAACTGCTTGCGAACCTGCGCCAGCACACTGTCATCGCCCATCACCACGAACGTCATCCGCGACAGGTCGGGCGATTCCGTTTCGCCCACCGCCAGACTGTCGATGTTATAGGCCCGCGAGGCCAACATCCCGGAGATGTGCGCGAGGACCCCGGGCACATTTTGCACCAGGGCCGACAACACATGCCGCATGAAGGGTCTCCCCCCACGAAAAGTATGGATGATATCCCACCCCCCCACTGCTCGCAAGGGGCATGCCCATAGGGAGTTGCGACGCAATCGACAGGTTCGCGCGGCGGGTTTCTGTCGGACCGCTTATACTAGACAGACGCCTCGCTCACCCCCCGGACAACCTGGCGGAATTCGCCGGTTCGCTCCTCCAATTTCGAAACCTCGGACCGCATGACCGACTATCGCCCCTCGCTGTTGGGCTCGGTGATGAAAGCCGTGGCCTGCACCCCGAATCGCAATTTCGACGAAGCCTCTTACCAGCGCGGAGTCATCGAACCGGCCCAGCAAATTCGGCGTTTGCAAGAAGAGTTGGGCGACGCACGCCCCAGCGACGAGCAGATTCGCCAGGTCATCGCCTGGCTCGAAGGCATTCTCGATTGCAAACAGGTCGATCGCCAAGAGCGCGCCGAACGCCTAAGCGAGATCGTGGCCTTGCACGAATTGCAGGCGCTGTTGCCCCACCTGGTCGGCGGGCAGCGCTAGCGGGCCGCTAATCTGGGTCGGGTTGCGCCTCGGCAAACCGCACCGCCCAATCGGGGCCCGCCCCGCGGCGCAGCGCCAGCGAGATCAGGTGCCGCGGCGACGGTTCGTGCTGCGCGAACTGCCAAGCGGCCGGATCGTCGTTCAATTGCGGTGCAAACGCGATACGTATCGGTTCGCCCGCACGCAGGCAGTAGCCAAACTGGTCGAGCGGGATGGCCAAACCCATGCCCCGCGCCTTGATATAGGCTTCCTTGAGCGTCCAGTAGTCGAAGAAGCAGCGCGGCTGTGCCGCGACAGGCTGGGCCCTCAGATCGCGTACCTCGGCCGGTGAAAAAAACCGCTCGGGCAAGCCATCGCTGACATGGCGCCGATCGAGGTGTTCCACGTCCACGCCTAATTCCAGGTGCCATGCCACGGCGCAAACCACCAACCCCTCGGTGTGCGACAGGTTGAATCGCAACCCCTGGGTGCATGGGTCTGGCTGGGCAATTTCCGGACGCCCATAGGCATTGGTTTCAAACTGCCAGGCGCCGGCAGGCAACGGGGCATAGCGCGACAACGTCGTTCGCACCAGGGCATGTGCCGCCAGAAATTGTCGGCGATGCCGCTCGAATCGGAATCGGGCATAGCGCTGCTGCTCGTCGGGCGAAAGCACCGCCAAACAGCGTGCAACACGCTCGGGTTCCACGAGCTGCTCGTCGTCGGAATACCACACATCGACCACCCGATCCGCAGGTGGGGCGCTGGGTTCGCTCACGTCGGGGGCTCCTTGACCAGGAGTCCCGCAGCGAAGCTCGAAAGCCGCGCCGCCAACGGCGCCGCATGGGTCAGCAAGAACAAATGCCCCGCTGGCAACAATTCAAACTGGGCGTGCGGCGCAAACCGCGTCCACTCCAGGGCGTGTTCGGCGCGGCAGACGGTGTCGTGCAAGCCTCCCAACACCA
>CAYSXM010000078.1:0-10491 GCA_964434905.1 uncultured Pirellulales bacterium
CTCGCCCGCCAGGGTGGTCCGGCCGGCGGTCCCCCCAATCAAAAATCCCTTGGCCCGTGCGTCGCCGGCAGCCCCGAGCAGGTCGCCGATGCGCTGGAACCCGAACATCGAATAGAAGATGAAGAACGGGATCATGCTGATGCCGTGGGTCACATACGAGGTTCCCGCCGCAATGAACGACGACATCGAACCCGCTTCGGTGATTCCTTCCTCGAAAATCTGTCCATCCTTCGCCTCGCGATAATACAGCACCATGTCGCTGTCGACCGGCTCGTACAACTGCCCCACGTGCGAATAGATACCGCACTGACGGAACAAGGCTTCCATGCCAAAAGTACGCGATTCGTCGGGTACGATCGGCACGATGTAACGGCCAATGCGCTTGTCTCGCAGCAGCTTGCCGAACAACCGCACGAACGACATGGTCGTCGACGCCTCGCGCTCGCCGCTGGCCTCGACGAATTCGCCGTATTCCCCGACCTTCGGCAACTCGATCGGCACCGGTACCATCGGCCGGCCGGGCACGGCGCCCCCCAAGGCCTCGCGTCGCGCCCGAAGGTATTGCATTTCAGGGCTGTCGTCCGCGGGTCGATAAAACGGCGCCTTGGCCACTTCGTCATCGTTGATGGGAATGCCGAACCGCGTGCGAAACTCGCGCAGCTCATCCTCGTTCAGCTTCTTTTGCTGGTGCGATACGTTGCGCCCCTCGCCGGCTTCGCCCAAACCATAGCCCTTGATGGTCTTGGCCAGAATCACCGTCGGCTTGCCTTGGCAATGGACCGCCGCTTGATAGGCCGCGAACACCTTTTCAGGATCGTGCCCGCCACGCTTCATCGTGCGCAGTTTCTCATCCGACATCGAAGCCGCTAGTTCTTCCAATTCGGGATGCGCGCCGAAAAAATGCTCGCGAATATATTGGCCGGTGCTGACCGTGTATTTCTGATACTCGCCGTCGACAATGGCCCCCATGCGCTGCACCAACACGCCGCGATCGTCCTGGGCCAACAACGGATCCCAATCGCTGCCCCAAATGACCTTGATGACGTTCCAACCGGCGCCGCGAAAAATCGCCTCCAACTCTTGAATGATCTTGCCGTTGCCGCGTACCGGACCATCGAGCCGCTGGAGGTTGCAGTTGATCACAAAGATCAAGTTATCGAGCCGCTCGCGTGCTGCCAGCGTAATGGCCCCCAGCGTCTCGGGTTCGTCGGTCTCGCCATCGCCCAGGAATGCCCACACGTGCGAACCACTGGTATCCTTCAAGCCACGATCCATCAGGTAGTGATTGAAACGCGCTTGATAAATCGCCATGATCGGCGACAGCCCCATCGATACGGTGGGAAACTCCCAAAAGTCGGGCATCAGCCAAGGGTGCGGATAGGAACTTAGCCCCCCCGCGGGCGAGAGTTCTTGGCGAAAGCGTTGCAATTGTTGTTCAGTAAGTCGTCCTTCAAGAAACGCGCGAGCGTAAATTCCTGGAGACGAGTGTCCCTGGAAATAAATCTGGTCGCCAGAGTAGTCTTCGCTCTTGCCGCGGAAAAAATGATTGAAACCCACCTCGAGCAAGGTGGCCGCCGAGGCAAACGTGGATATATGGCCGCCAATGCCCGCGTTTTCGCGGTTGGCACGCACCACCATCGCCATCGCGTTCCAGCGAATAATGCTCTTGATTCGCCGTTCGATCTCGCGGTTGCCTGGAAAAATGGGCTGCTGGCTGACGGGCACCGTGTTCACATACGGCGTATTGGCCGTGAACGGTAGCTCGACTCCTTGCCGGTACGCGACTTCATCTAGCACCGACAACAGGTAGTTCACACGCTCCGGTCCCCGCCGTTCCAGCACATACTGCAGCGATTCGACCCACTCCTGCGTTTCCGAGGGGTCGGCATCGATCGGGCTGCGAATAATATCGCGTTCATTCATGGAGAATCCTGCTCCCTGTTCCGGGGCTCCGCCCTGATCCCACGCTCGCCAGGGGGCGCTGGCGATTTTGGCCACGCGCCGCCCAACACCGAACCTCTCGACAACCTGCGGCGCCCCACGAAAAGACACTACCGCACGGATTATTCTCCCCCCGGGGTTTTCCGTAAAGGCCAGTGGCCTTTCGGCTTGGGCAAACGCTCTGCCCGCGACACCCTGACCTGCGCTGGTTGGCTGCCGTGGGGTTGTGTTCGGGCGATCAGCCTTCGCGGTCGCGCCGCGGTCGGTAGATCTCCGTGGCAAAGCCCAGGTGCAACTCCGCGGCGAACCCCAAGGTTTCGCTCAAGGTGGGGTGTGGATGGATCGAATCGGCCAGGTCGCGAGCCGTGGCTCCCATCTCGATGGCAACCACCGCTTCGGCGATTAACTCTCCCGCGCCGGCGCCGACCAACCCGACGCCCAGCACGCGTTCGGTTTCAGGGTCGACCAGCAGCTTCGTCAGCCCCTCGGTGCGGCCCAGGGCTTGCGCTCGTCCGCTGGCTGCCCAAGGATAGCGTGCCACCTGCACAGACCGACCTGCACGTTTCGCTTGATCCTCTGTCAAACCGGCCCAGGCAATCTCAGGGTCGGTGAACACCACGGCCGGAATTGCCAAGGGGTCGAACTCGGCGGGCCCGCCGTGCAGCGCCTCGACCGCCACTTTTCCCTCATGGGCGGCCTTGTGTGCCAGCATCGGTTCTCCCGCCACGTCGCCGATGGCCAACAAGTGGGGGTCTGCCGTGCGCCCTTTGCGATCGACCTCGATGAATCCGCGCTGGTCTAATTGCACCTGCGTGTTTTCCAAGCCCAGCCCGGCCGAATTTGGCTTGCGCCCCACCGCTACCAAGACCTTGTCGAAAGTCTCTGCGCGCTGCCCGGCAGAACCTTCGAACGTGGCCTCCACGCCCGCCGCCACGTCGCGCAACGAGGCGACCTTGGTGTTGAGCAACACCGCGCTCAATTGCTTCTTCAGACGTTGTTCCAACGGGCGCACCAGGTCGCGGTCGGCGCCCGGCAATAGCCCATCCGTCCATTCCACCACGGTTACCTTAGTTCCCAACGCCGCATACACCGTGGCCATTTCCAGGCCGATATAGCCCCCCCCCACCACGAGCAAACTCTCCGGAATGTCTGTCAGAGACAGCGCGCCGGTCGAATCAATCACCCGACCACTGGGCAGGTTAAACGCCGCAATCGCCGTGGGCACCGAGCCTGTCGCCAGCACGCAGTGGCCAAACGTCAGGCGCGCATCGCTGGCCGCCTCGCCCGTGGCTTGTTCTAACCGCAGGGTCTGCGAGTTTTCGAACACGCCGCGCGCGTGCAGCACGCGCACCTTGCGTTGCTTGGCCAATTGGGCCAAGCCGCCCGACAAGGTTTGAATTACCTTGTCCTTGCGCGCTCGCATTTTGTCTATATCGAGTGTCGGGGCCGCATACGACAAGCCCCATTCTGCAAGTTCCTCGGCCTCACGCGAGACCTTGGCCACGTGCAACAACGCCTTGGAAGGAATGCACCCCCGCAGCAAACAGGTGCCCCCCAATCGCGGATCGGCCTCGACCAGCGCCACCTCGAGGCCCAGGTCGGCGGCCATAAAGGCCGCAGCATAACCACCGGGCCCACCGCCCAATATTACTAGGTCGACATGCATCGCGTCGTGCTCGCTTTCCATGCGCGTCAATTGGTCGCCAAACAAGTCGGCGTAGCCCCTGGGCAATGATCGGCGCCTAATGATCGGCGGCTAAAGTTTACCAATCTCTGACATCCTGCCAACGCCGGCCCAGGGCACGGCGGCCGCCGAGGGCAACTTGCTAGCCGGCGCGAGCCTGTCGAGGTCGTTCCACACGGCCGGCTCGTCTGATTGGGCGCGGTGCTCTGCCAGCGACGACGATGCAGGTTGCCGCCTGCACTCGACGACGGCGCGAGTGCAGCCAAGCACTGCGACCTTGGAAAGATCAGCGTGCCACTTCAGCGAACTCGGCTGCTGTGGGCCACGAGTCTGGCAGGTCGGGTAGCGTTTCGCTCAAAATCTCCCAGACCGCGCGCCGATCAGCACGTGACAGATGTGCAAAGTTCGGGCTAGCATCGTGGCCCGCCAAGACCGCGCCGATGCGTGACAGGACCAGTTGTCTCGCCTCGGGAGGTAATGCCGCGAACGCGTCTCCCTGGATCAGATAGCTGCACGGATAGCGAAACATTCGCGTTTGCAGATCCATCGCATACAGCGATCTGCCCCGACCGTCGTGCGGGCCGCGCCCGGAAAACTCTTCGGCGAACCCCGAAGTTCCCCGCACGGGCGACACCAGCGCGACCTCGCCCGAAAACAGCAGGTGCCGCACCAAGGGTTCACACACGGCATGAATCCGCCGTGTGGTGCTCTCCCAACGCTCGCCCGCTGGCCGTTCCATTTCGGCGTTCAATTGCCCTTCCTGGTGCAACGCACGCCGCGTTTCGAAGTTCGCGCGCGTGATCAGGTTGTGAACCTGGGTTTGGTGTTCCAATACCATCAGCGCTACGATGTCGCTGTGGCCACTCAAATATCTCTGGCTGTCGATTCGCGATCCCAAGGTCTGCAGATTCTGCCCCGCGGCGTTGTCGATGGTCTCGACTTCGCTGCGGTGGTCCACGATCAGGTTGCCTAGGTGTCGCGCCCCACCATGCTCTCCGGTCACATACCAGCCGCCCCAACGTTGTTCCAAAGGGCTGGTGTGGTCGATGACGTGGGAACCTAGCGACAATCGCGGCAGCCCGCCGGCATCGGCGTAGACCGAGCGCACCAAGTGCCCCGGCACTCCTTGAGTGGTGTTCGAGCTGTGACACAACAAGCAAGAGTCGCCCTGGCGCGTCAGTCGCGCGGGGCGGCTGGGGTCCTGATCCAGGGTGTAAAACACCGCCCCCAATTGCGGATCGGCGACCGACACCTCCAAAACTTCGCCCCCTTGGCAGTAGCCCACGTACACTTCGTCGTTGAAATACACAGCGCGCGGCGTCTGGGGGTTGATGCGCTCGCGCTGCAAGCTGGTCTTGGAAAAGACCAAACCTTGCGACCGTTCGGAAATCTCGAGCGCTGCCAGCAGCGACTTCAGATATCCCCAAGGCGCTTCATAGGTCACCGTGTCCGGCTCGGACCGCAGTCGGTCGATCAGGCGACTGACACGGTTTGCCGGTGTACCGTCCGCATAGCGAATCGGGGCTTCGTCCCAGGGGTCTGCCAAGGCGCTGTGCGGCGCGCTCATCCACCAGCAAGCGATGCACAACGCCGCCGCCGCCACGGGCTGCAACCCGCGCCAAACTCGAATCTGCTGAACAGCGTTCGGACGATTCATCGAAGTTCCGCTACGGGCCAACTGCAGCGAGATCCGGCGTCGTCCGGCGCCCCACCTGGCCAGGGCAACGCCACCGGCCGCCGATCTCCCTCCAAACCAGGTGCAATTGTCATGCCCAAGCTAGTGTGGTGTTGCCTTCGAGAACGAACAGGGGCGGGCTGCCTGCTTTCAACTAACAGCGCCCGGGGCTTTCGATGTCCGCCCCTGGCGAAAGCGAACCTCAGGAAAGGCGGCATTTCCCCGTTTGGCCTGCGACAAACAAATGGTTGACTTCCCCACCTGCTTCCGCCGAACAAATCCCTCTGGTCGCAGCATCCGGGGGCTCGGTGCGTTTTGGAGCGCGCCATTTCGACACACTCGCCGCTCGCCGCCCGCTGGTCGGCGCGCTAGACCATCGCATCTCAGGCATCAAAATGCCGCGTAAAAACCTGGCGATTGCGCAACCGGGTTGCGTGGCACCGTTCGAGCACCGCCTGCGGCGAATCGCCGCCCAACAGGCGCGCCAGCTTGGCCAGTTCCGCCGGCTCGTCGGGCAAATCGTCGCGGGCCGTGTCGTTGATCAGCCGCAGCCGCGATTCCAACGTCCGCAAGAATCGATAGTTCTCTTGGAGTTCGCGATGGTCCGCGGCGGTCAGTCGTTTCGCGTCGCGCAGGGCGTCGAGTGCCGTCAAGGTGTTTGGTTGTCGCAGCCCGTTCTCGGGCGTGCCGAATCGCAAGACCAGCATCTGCACCAGGAATTCGATGTCGACAATTCCACCGGCGCCGCGCTTCAAGTTGCCGGGCGAGGCCGAGTCTTCCAGTCGCTGACGCATATCGCGAATCGCCTGGCTGTCGCCCGCTTGCCACCCCCGAGCAAACGTAGATGCTTCGATGGCCTGCTTTGCCGCCTGGGTCACTTCGTCGCTGCCGACCACCACCCGCGCGCGGCACAGTGCCATCCGTTCCCACAGGGCCCCCTGGCCCTCGGTGAAATAACGCACGAACTCGGTGAAGCTGGTCGAGAGCGCGCCCGACCGGCCCGTCGGACGCAGCCGGGGATCGATCTCGTATAGCCGGCCATAGGGTCCCAGTTGGCTGGCGGTCTTGGTGATGCGTTGGCCCAGTTCGCTGAAAAAATGCTGATTCGTCGTCGGCTCGCCGCGGCGACCCCGGCGAGGCGCCAAGGTGTGCCCCTCGGTTTCATAGAGAAACACCAAGTCGAGATCGCTATGATAGTTCAACTCGGCGCCGCCGAACTTGCCTAGCGCCAGGATCACTAGCTCGGCCGGTTGACCGGCGCGCGGACCACTGGCCACGATCGGCTGCCCTAGTTTTTCCGACAACGCGGCATACTCGGCCCGGGCGATCTGCGCGAGCGCTGCCTGCGCAATATTGGACAGTGCTGCCGTGGTCGCCTGAATATCTGCCTTGCCCAGCAGGTCGTGTACGCCGACTCGCAACTGCTGCGCGTTCTTGAAGGTGTGCAAGATCGGGTCGATGTCTTCCGCGCCACTGCACAGCTCAGTCAGCGTTTGCGACAAATCCTCCAAGGTGGGCAGTTTGTTCAGCACCAGGCTGTCCATCAATTCGTCGATCATGCCCGGGTTGCTGATCAGAATCCCTGATAAGAATGGGCTATAGGCGCACAGGTCGACATACAGTCGCAACGAGGGCGGGTCGCAATTGAATAGCTCCCACAGCACACCTTTTCCGCCCAACGAGTCGCTCACCTGTACCAGGTTGACCAGTGTGGAATCGGGGTCGGGTGTCGCGGCGACTGCCGCCAGCAATCGCGGAGCGATCGAAGCCAAGAAATGCCGGCATCGTCGCGTCGACAAAAAGGCGATTCGCTCCGTGGCCAGGTTGGTCAGATTGCGATAGGCCGCCGGAATGTCTGCCAGCGGAAACCGTCCCAGTACCTCCGCCACCTGGGCGGGTGCCGGGTCGGGGTCAAGCACCAAGTCGACTTCCGGCTCCGTGGCGGCATCGTCGGGAAATGCTTCGTGCAACAGGTGATCGAGAATTTTGCGATTTAGCTCGGTGCGCGTCTGATAGTCGCTTAGAAACGCCGCCAGTGCACCGCCGCGCTGCCGCTGGTTGTAACCCATTCGCACTGCCAATTTGGCCAGTTCCTCCTCGCCGCTCGGCAGTCGGTGCGTTTGCAGGTCGAACATGATCTGCAAGCGATGTTCGATCTTGCGCAGGAACGCGTAGTTCTCCTCGAGTAGCGAACGCTCTGTCGGTGTCAAACACCCCACATGCTCCAAATCAGCAATTCCCAACAGGGTGTTGGCCGTACGCACCTCGGGCAGATCGCCCCCGTTGAGCAGTTGCAAGAACTGAATCACGAACTCGATATCGCGAATGCCGCCATGACCGGTTTTAACATCCAGCGACTCGGCGCCCTCGCGCACCGTGCGCTGTTCGATCCGTCGCTTGAGTGCCTTGATGCCGGTAATGTCCGCCAGCGTCAAATAGCGTTGATAAATCCACGGCTCCAAGCGCGCTAGAAAACCTCGCCCCAGGTCGAGATCGCCGGCCACCGCACGCGCCTTGACAAACGCCTGCCGCTCCCAGGTCCGGCCCAGCACGTCGTAATAGTTGCAGGCTGCATCGAAGCCCGTCACGAGCGGCCCCCGTTCTCCCTCCGGTCGCAGCCGCAGATCGACACGATAGGCAGAGCCGTCGGGCGTGGCCTCGGTAAGCAATCGCACCACGTCGCGCGCCATGCGATCGAAGAACTCTTGATTCGTCATCCGCCGCGCGCCGTCGGTGTGGCCGGCAGTTTCGGCCAGAAAAATCAGGTCGATGTCGCTGGAATAGTTCAGCTCCGAGCCGCCCAACTTTCCCATGCCCAGGGCCACGAATCTCGCCGGCTGGCCATCGGGCCGCCGCGGTTGTCCGCGCTTCTCGACGTGCCGTCGCATGGCAAAGGCCAACGCGGCTTCCAGAATGGCATCTGCCAGGTGCGAGATCTGCGCCGTGACCACATCGAGTCGTTGGCCACGCACGATATCGCCATAGGCCACGCGCAGTGTTTCGCGCCGCTTGAACCGACGCAGCGCGCCCATCACCGCACGCTCGTCCTCCAGTGATTCCACTTCGGCCGATATCTCGTCGACCAACACCTGCCGAGCTACCGGTTGGCCTTCGGTGATACGCAGCAGGTCGTAACTTTCGCTGTCGCGAACCAGTTGGTCGCTCAGATATTGACTGGTCGAGAAGATTTGCAGCAAGATGCCCAGCGCTTGCTCATCACGCTCGAATAGCGCTCCCAGCGACAGCGGGTTGCGGGCCGCCGCCACAAAACGGTCGAGGTTATTCAGCGCCATGCCGGGGTCGGCCGTCAGCGGTAGTTCGACCGCCAATTGCCGACAGATCACTTCCACCAGGTCAAGCGTGATGCCCGAGGAAACGATCGACCTCAAGTTCGCCAGCCCGCGCTCGACATCGGCCAGCCCCCACACGGTCAGGACACGCGGCGCGGGGGCTGCTGGATCGAGCAACTGTCGGATGTCGTCGCTATCCATATCCGCTGTCAGGCGCAAGAGCCGATCCCCAAAACCCATTTCCACCCGGCGCCACCGCGGGGCCACGGAGTACTACTTCGCTAACCCACCAGACCCTGGCGCGTGTGGCCCCATTGCCGGCTGTGCGTGGCGACATCGACTGCCGGGCCGACATACCGGCAGCGCCGACCTAGGCTGCGTGTCACCACGAAGCATGCCAGACACCGCGCGCCGCGGAACGTGTCGGGCGCGGTGATTTAACCCGAATGATTCATGAGCCTTCTGCTGCCAAAGCGGGTGCCAGCGCGCTAGACCAGGGAATATACCTCGGGGCCGACATGCTCCGTCAAGACGCCGCCAAATAGCGTATAGGCATTGGCATCGTGAATTACCACCTTCAACAATTGCCCTACCTGCCGCGGCTGGCCGTCGAAAACCACAATCCGGTCGCACATGGTGCGACCAGTCAACTGCAACCGAGAACCAGCTTCGGCGTGCTTTTGCGATTGCTTACTCGGTCCTTCCACTAGCACCTCGACGGTGCGGCCCAGGAAATCTTGGTTGTCCGCCTCGCTAATTTCCGCCTGGAGTGCTAACAGCTCTTGGTTGCGCGACCGCTTGACTTCGTCGGGTATATCGTCTGGAAATCTTTCCGCGCCTTTGGTCCCCGGACGGGGGCTGTACTTGAACACAAAACTGTTCTTGAACCGGCCTTCGCGCACGAGCGCCACGGTGGCGGCGAAATCTTCGGCCGTCTCACCTGAAAAGCCCACGATGAAGTCGCTAGTGACCGCACACTCGGGAATGGTCGCGTGGATCTCCGCCAGCATCTCTCGATAGAATTCCACGGTATACAGTCGCTTCATTCTCTCTAGCACGCGGTTCGACCCACTTTGCGCCGGAACGTGCAAATAACGAGCACACTTTGGCAGGTCGCGCACCGCCTCGAGCAAGGGACGCGACATATCCTTGGGAAAGTTGGTCACGAATTTGATCCGGTCCACTCCGTCGATCTCGTGAAGCTGGACCAGCAGGTCTGCCAACCGCGTGGTACGCTCGCCCCCGACATGGCGATAGCTATTCACCGTTTGGCCCAGCAGCGTGACCTCACGACAGCCTTCGGCCACCAACTGCCGCACCTCGGCCAAGATTTCACCGGGCGGCCGGCTTTGCTCGGGACCGCGCACCTGGGGCACAATGCAATACGTGCAGAATTTATCGCAGCCGATCATGATCCGCACAAATGCCTGATGAGGGGTGGGCCGCATGTGGGGATCGCGAAGTGGATCGTAGCTTTCAAAACTTTGTTCCACCTCGTTGCGGCTACCGGCAGCCCTGTCCAGACTGATTTCCAGTTGTGGACCCGCACCCGACCGCACCGCTGCCAGTAACTGTGGAATCTGGTGTAGTTGCCCGGGTCCTACGACCAGATCGACAAACGGCGCACGCGCGAAGATCAACGCCTGGTCCTTCTGGGCCATGCAACCCAACACGCCGATCACCTTCCGCGGGTCCGATCGCTTGACATGTTTCAAGCGGCCCAGCGCACTGTAGATCTTGTCTTCGGCATGCTGCCGCACGCTGCACGTGTTGAACAAAATGGTGTCGGCTTCGCGCGGTGTTGACACCAGTTCGTAGCCCAACCGTCGCAGGCTGCCCACCACCAGCTCGCTATCGAGCATGTTCATCTGGCAGCCGACGGTTTCGATATACAACCGTTT
>CAYSXM010000079.1:0-10476 GCA_964434905.1 uncultured Pirellulales bacterium
CGCCGCTGGCCTATTGCCGCCAGCCGCCTGAAGCGCAGGCCGCACCGTAACCTTGGGGCAAAAAAAGGTTCCTGGCACCTTTTTTGCCTCACCTGCCCCAGCGTCGTCCTGCCATGTCCGCTCGCGGCGTCAACCGACTTCCGATCGTGGTGGCCGCACTGCTGCTGGCTCTTGTCGGGGCGTGGCCCGCGCTGGCTCGCTGGTGGCGCACGACGACCACCGCGCCAGGTGTCGCGCGCACCGTCGAGGTGGCCAGGCCCCGCACCGCACCGCCGCTACCGCAGCGAGTGTCACTGCCGAGCGTGGCGCTACCCAGCATCGACCGCGGCTGGGAAGCGGCGGTGGACGATCCGCGCATCGGTCAGCAACTCGAACCGGTGTCGCTGGTCGATCTCGATGGTCGCCCCGCGGCCGACATCTGGTCGCACACCGGGCCCAAAATCCTCTCGTTCTTGGGGACCGAGTGCCCATTGGTGGCCAAGCAAATGGCCGATTTGACCCGGCTCGCTCGCGACGGCGCGGCGGCCGGGCTGGCCGTGTGGGGAGTGTTTGCCAACGAACAAGACACCCCCGAGGAAATTCGCGAATTCGCACTCCGGCATGGCGCGCCGTTCTCGCTGGTGCGCGACGTGGGACAACGAGCGGCCGACCTGTGGGGCGCGCGGCGCACTCCCGAAGTGCTGTTAATCGATGCGCAACAGCAGATTCGCTATGCCGGCTGCATCACGCTGCTCTCAGGCCAGCAAACCTCGGAACCCGGCACCAGCGAGGCCCTCGAGCCGGGACTGGCTCGGGCTGTCGCGGAACTACTGGCCGGCCAGCCGATTTCCCTCCCCGCCACAAGCGCTTGGGGGTGTCAGATTGGACGGGCACTGACCCCCGACAACGACAGCCCGGTCACCTGGTCCAATACGATTGCGGCGATTTTTCAGCGACGGTGCCAAGAGTGCCACCGGCCCGGCCAGATTGGACCCTTCCCGCTGTTGACCCATGCCGACACGGTGGGCTGGGCCAGCACGATCGAAGAAGTCACCTCCCAGCGCCGCATGCCCCCTTGGGGTGCAGACCCCCAGCATGGCAAATTCCTCAACGATGCCAGCCTGACACCCGACGAACTGCAATCGATTCGTACTTGGGTCGCCCACGGCGCGCCCGAGGGCGATCCGGCCCAGGCACCCGCTCCGCGCACCTTTCGCGAGGGCTGGCGGCTCAAGAACCCCGACCTGGTATTGCCGATTCAGGCCGAACCATTTTCCGTACCCGCCACGGGCGCAATCGACTATCAGCGGTTCACGGTACGGCTTCCCTACGACGAAGACAAATGGGTCGTGGCGGTGGAGCCTCGACCCGATTGCGCCGCCGTGGTGCACCATGTCTCGGTGCTCGTCTCGCCACCGATCAATCTGGAATTGGCCCTGGAACGGGGGCAAGTGGTTGAAGTCGGCGGCTATATCCCCGGTATCGAACTGGTGTTATGGACCGTCGAGGCCCGACCCGACGGCACGCTGCCCGACGACGCCGTGGGTTGGGCGGTCATTCCCCGAGGGTACAACGTGGTGATCGAGATGCACTACACCCCCAACGGTGTTGCTCAGACTGACCGCAGCGAAGTGGCATTCAAGTTCGGCCAGGCGCCTCCGACCCAGCAGCGCCACGCCGAGCAGCACAACGTGTTCGTGCCCGAGGCGGGTGTGCAACGAGCACCCGGCATGGGCGTGACGGCCCCGGCGGGGTCGGACCATCGCACGGTATATGCTTCGAACTGGGAATTCGTGGTGCCACCCCACACCGCCAATTTCCCGGTCGACGCCTGGTACACATTTGCGGAAGACGTGGATTTGCACTTCCTGATTCCCCACATGCATTGGCGCGGGCAGTCGTTTCGCTTCACCGCGCGCTTTCCCGATGGCCACGAGCAGATATTGCTCGACGTTCCGCGTTACGATTTCAATTGGCAACACGTGTACCGGCTGGCCGAACCGTTGCCTTTGCCGCGGGGAACGCGCGTGCACTGTGCCGCGCAGTTTGACAACTCGCGCGCCAACCCTCGCAACCCCAACCCCGCCGTGCCAGCCATACCTGGTCTGCAGTCGTGGAACGAAATGGACAACGGCGTGCTGGGATTCGTCGTCGCCGAGACCGACGCCGACGGCCGCCGCGCACTCGATCCGGCAGCGGCGGCACGCGAGATGCTGGAACACTATCTGCCCGCCGACCAGGTGCCCACCCTGCACCTGGCGAACTACTACATGCAGCGCGCCCTGTGTCGCCAAGCGTGGGGCGACGAGCCGGGCTCGCTGGCCGACTTGGAGGCCGCGCTGGCCGCCGACCCCACCCACCTGGAAACGCTGCGACTGCGCGCCGCATGGCGCACCGAGCGCGGTGATACGGCCGGTGCCCTGGCCGACTACGACCGGGCCTTGAACCTCTCGGCTGACGACGCCGAGTTGTGGTGCCTGCGCGGGCGCTTGCGCGCTCGCACCGGTGACCCGGTCGGCGCGGCGAGCGATCTGGCCGCGGCCCTGCGGCTGCGGCCGTATTATCCCGAAGCGCATTTGTATTTGGCGCGCCTGGCCCATGCACAAGGCGACCTGGCCGACGCGGCGTCGCGGCTCGACTTGCTGCTATCCCAAATTCACCCACGCTTCTACAAGGCGTTCCGCGAGCGAGCGCTGGTCCGCTTCGCGCAGGGCGACGCGCAGGGCGCGGAGCAGGACCTCGAAGCGTGTTGGAAGGAGAAACCCACGTTTGCCGAAGACCTGGCGGTGATTTGTTTACAGGCGAAGCGCCCCCGGGCGGCCCAGCGATTTTTTGGCCGAGCCGTGGATCTCGACCCCACGCGCGCCGCGGCTTGGCAGGGGTTGGTCACTTCGCAGTTGCGCGGCGAACCGCCAGACGTTGCCGGCGCGCTGGCCGCGTTGGATCAGGCCGCCACTCACGGCATTGCCGCCACCGAGTTGGCCGAGCTCCGCGCGCAAGCTTTGCGCTTGGCGGGGCGCTACTCGGAAGCGATCGTCGCGCTGGAAGACCTGCTGGCGCACGATGCCTCGCACCTCGAGGCTGCCAACCTCTTGGCCTGGATGCTGGCCACCTGCCCCGATGAAAGCCTGCTACAGCCCCCGCGGGCCGTGGCGCTGGCGGGCAGCACCTGCCAGGCGACCCAATTCCAGCACGCCAGCTACCTCGACACGCTGGCCGCGGCCTTGGCCGCCGCCGGCCAATTCACCGCCGCCCAAACACGCCAGCTCGAGGCGATCGAGCAGGCCCGACGCGTGGGCCGCGAGGCTTCGCTACCGGCGATGCAGGCGCGCTGGAACCTGTACCGCACGGGGCAGCCATACCGCGAACCGGCACCCCCGGCGACGACCCCGCCGTCCGTGGCCGAGCCAGCCAGTCGGTAGAGCCTATCCGAGAGCCCATCGCGAGCGGTTCTCGGAAAGGCTCTTAACCCGACGCGTTCGACGTTCTTAGCGCTTGCCATGTTCTGCCGCGACCGCCATGCTAGCCGTCGTGGCGCGCTGAACGTGCGGCTGGCCCGGGCGGCACCGCTGGTGAACGTCTGGTTTGCGGCGCGGCCGCGCGTCTGCCTGCGGCAGCCTTCCGCGATCGACCCAGAGCACTTCCAGCCCCGCGCGCCCCTGAAGTGTGCACGTTTCGAGGGAGATTTTCCGGCTATGAGCTGTCGCATGCTGCACACCGCCTTCGCGGTCCTCTGGCTGCTGATCGGCGGATCGGCGACCCTGGCCCAGGAATGGACCCGGTTTCGCGGCCCCAATGGCACCGGCATCAGCCCGGCTGCGGCGCTGCCCAGCGCGTGGACCGAAGCCGATTATGCCTGGCGTGTGGAGCTGCCGGGCCAAGGGCACTCGTCGCCAGTGCTGTGGGGCGACCAGGTCTTCTTGACCAGCGCCGTCGACGACGGCGCCGAGCGGTTGGTCATGTCGCTGCGTGCCAGCGATGGTGCCGCGCAGTGGTTGAAACATTTTCCTGGTGCGGCCCACCCCAAGCATCAACTCAATAGCTTCGCCTCGCCCACGCCGGCGGTCGACGCCGAGCACGTCTACGTTTCCTGGTCTTCGCCGGAATCGTATCTGCTATTGGCCCTGACCCATGCCGGCCACGAGGTGTGGCGTGTCGACTTGGGCCCCTTTGTCAGCCAGCACAGCGCGGGGCCGTCGCCCATCGTCCATGGCGACCTGGTGATCTTGGGCAACGACCAAGATGGCGACAGCTTCCTGCTGGCGGTCGATCGCGGCACCGGACAAGAGCGCTGGCGCACGCCTCGCCGCACCGATCGTGTGGCCTATTCCACGCCGTGCTTGTACGAACGGCCGGGCAGCAAGCCGGAACTGATTTTTCTCTCTGGCGCGCATGGCACCAGCGGCATCGACCCCCATACCGGCCACACCTTGTGGGAACTGCCCGTGTTCGACAAACGCACGGTCAGCTCGCCCGTGTGCGGGGCCGGGCTGATCTTCGGCACCTGCGGTTCGGGCGCAGGCGGAAACTACGTGGCCGCGGTGCGGCCGGGGGCCGCGGGGGGCGTGCCCGCCGAATTGGCCTTCAAGCTGGAGAAGGCAGCGCCGTATGTTCCCACGCCCGTGGTGGTCGACAATCGGCTGTTCCTGTGGGGCGATGCCGGGGTGGTCACGTGCGTCGAACTTCCCTCGGGTTCCGTCATTTGGCAACGGCGCGTGGGCGGCAATTTTTTTGGTTCGCCAGTCTGGGTGGCTGGCAAGCTGTATTGCCAATCGAGCGACGGCGACGTGGCGGTGATTGCCGCGGCCGACGAATATGCACTGTTGGGCAAATCACCCTTGGGAGAGCTGAGCCATAGCACCCCCGCGGTGGCCGGGGGGCGGATGTTCCTGCGTAGCGTGTCGCACCTGGCGGCGCTCGACCCGGCGAAACCCTAGTTCGCCGAGTGTTCCGCCGCTGAGCCGGCCTGCTCGGCTACGGCTGCCGCAGAGCCGGCCGCTGTGCTTCGCTCCTGGCACGGCTGCGACCATGATCTGGGAAAGTGTTCGATGCCCACGCCTCGCTGGGAATTCTGGATCGACGTGGGCGGGACCTTCACCGACTGCGTGGCGCGCCGCCCCGATGGCGGACTAGTGCGGCAAAAAGTCCTTAGCTCGGCGGTGGTCAAGGGAACCATGGCCGGCGGAGCGCGCGGCAATCAACTAGACGACCCGGCGCGACAAGGCGAGGTTCCAGATTTCTGGCGCGGCTATGGACTGCGGCTGGTCGATCGTGCCGGCCAGGTGCTAGGCACGTCGACGGTGCGCGCCAGCAACCCCCTGACCGGAACACTAGTGCTCGACAACCTGCCGTTCGATCTGCCGGGCCAGGCGATCGGTTACGAGCTTGTGGCGAACGAACCCGCTCCGCTGTTGGCAATTCGCCTGCTGTTGGGTTTGCGCCGCGACGAACCGTTGCCGGCCATCGACGTGCGGTTGGGAACCACCCGGGGGACCAATGCACTGCTGACGCGCAGCGGCGCCCGCACGGCGCTGGTGACCACGCTCGGCTTCGGCGACGTGTTGGCAATCGGCACGCAGCATCGCCCCCGGCTGTTTGACTTGACGATCAAGAAACCGGCCCCGCTGTATACCGGCGTGTTCGAAATCGATGAACGCATCGCCGCCGATGGCACGGTGCTTCGCGCGCTCGATCCGAGCGCCGCGAGGCACACCCTCGCGGCGGCACGCGCGGCAGGTTACCAGTCGCTGGCCATCTGCTTAATGAACGCCTATTGCCAGCCGGTGCACGAGCTGCGGCTAGGAGAATTGGCCGCCGAGTTGGGGTTCGACGAAGTAAGTTTGAGCCACCAGGTGTCGCCCTTGGTGAAGATCGTGCCGCGCGGCGAAACCACCGTGCTCGACGCCTACTTGAACCCCATCTTGCGGCAGTACGTGAACCAACTGCAACGGGCGCTGGTCGCTGGTTCCCTGCGCCTGATCACCTCGGCTGGCAGCCTGGTTCCAGCGGAGCGCTTCTCGGGGAAGGATAGCATCTTGTCGGGCCCGGCCGGCGGCGTGGTGGGTTTCTCGCGCGCCGCTCGGGCGGCCGGCTTCGATCGCGCGCTAGGGTTCGACATGGGGGGCACCAGCACCGACGTCTCGCGCTTCGATGGCCGCTTCGAATGGGAATACGAGGCCGAAAAAGCCGGCGTCCGCGTGGCGACGCCGCTGTTGGCCATTGAAACCGTCGCCGCGGGCGGAGGCTCGATCTGTCGTTTCGACGGCGTGAAACTTGTCGTCGGTCCCGAGAGTGCGGGCGCCCAGCCCGGCCCCGCCTGCTACGGTCGCGGTGGCCCGCTGGCAGTTACCGATCTGAACGTTTACACCGGCCGCGTGCCGGTCGAGCGGTTTCCCTTCCCGCTCGATCTGGCGGCCACCGAGCAACGTCTCGATGCCTTGGCCGTCGAAGTGGCTGCCGCCACCGGGCACCACTACACGCGCCGGTCGCTGTGCGCGGGATTCTTGCAGGTGGCCAACGCCACGATGGCCCGGGCCATTCGCTCGGTTTCGGTGGCGCGCGGTTGCGACCCTCGCGACTATGTATTGGTGGCCTTTGGAGGTGCGGCGCCGCAACATGCCTGCGCCGTGGCGCACGAGTTGGGGATCACGCGCGTGTTGGTTCCCATCGATGCCAGCCTGTTGAGCGCCGTGGGGGCAGGCGCCGCAGAGCTGGCACGCCACGCGGTGACAGGCCAATATCGCGACTACGACCCTGCCGGCCTGGCGGCCGCGGCCCAAGCACACGACGCACTGGCCCGTGCGGCCCAGGCCGACCTGTTGGCCGAAGGGGTGCCCACCCAGCGCATTCGCGTGGCGCGCTCGCTCGACCTGCGCTATCGCGGACAAGACGCGGCGCTCACCGTCGACGAACCGCCGGCCGGTTCGAGCTATGCCGCGCAATTCGCCGCCGAACATCAACGCCGCTACGGCTATGTCGATGCCAGTCGCCCGGTAGAGATCGTGGCCGCGCGGGTCGAGGTGGTCGGCCAAGCGCCGCCGCCACCTCCGCGAACGCCGATCCTGGCCCACCGCGCCGTGGAACCCACCGGGCAGGTCCTGCAGTACCTGGGCCAGCAACAGGTCGTCTCCGGCGTGTTTTGGCGTGACGAATTGGCCCCGGGCGATTTCTTGTCCGGGCCAGCCATCGTCTGCGAGCCCTATTCCACCACGCTGGTGGAGCCCGGCTGGCGCGCGCGGGTGCTCGCGGCGGGCGAACTGCTGCTGGAACGTGCGCCGCCGGACGCTAGCCCGACCCAGTGGGCCACGGTCACCGGGTCGCTCGCCGAAACGGCCACTGCCGACAGGGCACGCGAAGACGCGGTGTCTGCCACGGCCATGCCCGTCGAGGCGCTGCCCGTTGATGCGCTGCCCAACCCGGTCGAACTCGAATTGTTCAACAATCGGTTTGCGGCGGTGGCCGAACAAATGGGTTTGGCGCTGCGCAACACGGCGATCAGCGTCAACGTTAAGGAGCGATTGGATTTCTCTTGTGCCGTGTTTACCGCCCAGGGCGACCTGGTGGTCAATGCTCCGCATATCCCCGTACACCTAGGAGCGATGGGCGAAACCGTGCGCCGCGTTCTGGCCGACAATCCAGATCTGGCCCCGGGCGACGTGTTCGTGACCAATGATCCGTACCGCGGCGGCTCGCACCTGCCCGACGTGACCGTGGTCACCCCGGTTCATGATGCGCACAGCGGGCGATTGCTGTTCTGCACCGCCAGCCGGGCACACCACGCCGAGATCGGCGGCATTCGACCTGGTTCCATGCCGCCGTTGTCGCGCCACCTGGCCGAAGAGGGCGTGTTGCTGCGCAACGTTCGTCTGGTGGCCGCGGGGCAACCGCGCTGGCAGGCACTGGCCGAGTTGCTCTCCTCGGGGCCGTACCCCTCGCGCAACGTGGCAGACAACCTGGCCGACCTGGCTGCCCAGGTGGCGGCCAATGCCCAGGGAGCGCGCGCACTGGGCGAGATGATCGCCGTCCACGGGCTGCCGCAGGTGTCCGCCTATATGCGGCACATTCAAGCTGCCGCCGAGCGGAAGACACGCGCCGCGCTGGGCCGCCTGCCCCAGGGACGGCGCACGTTTGTCGATCACCTCGACGACGGCTCGCCGCTGTGCGTGGCCATCGAGGTGGAACACGGCGCGGCGCGCATCGATTTCACCGGTTCGGCGCCGGTTCTGCCCAACAACTTGAACGCCAATCGCGCCATCGTCACCGCCGCGGTGATGTACGTGATGCGGTGCCTGTTGGATGAGGATATTCCCCTGAACCAAGGCGTGCTGGCGCCACTGACTTTGCTGCTGCCCGAGGGCTGCTTGAATCCGCCCGAGCGGGCCACGCCTGCCGAATCGGCCGCCGTCGTCGGAGGGAACGTGGAAACCTCGCAGCGCGTGGTCGATGTGCTGCTGGGCGCGCTCGGCTTGGCGGCCGCGAGCCAAGGCACGATGAACAACTTGTTGTTTGGCGATGCGACGTTCGGCTATTACGAAACGATCTGCGGCGGCGCCGGTGCCACGCCGCGGGGGCCCGGCGCCGATGCGGTGCACACCCACATGACCAATACACGGCTGACCGATCCCGAGATTCTCGAACAGCGCTATCCTGTCCGGCTCCACGCCTTTCGTATCCGGCGCGGCTCGGGGGGGGCGGGCAAGCATCGGGGCGGCGATGGCGTGGTGCGCCAAATCGAGTTCCTGCGCCCGCTCGAAGTCTCGTTACTGACCCAGCGGCGCGGGCCGTATGCACCCTATGGCGCGGCCGGGGGCGCTGCCGGGGCCTGCGGCCGTAATCGGCTAGACCGGGCCGCCGGCACCAGCGAAGATTTAGCAGGCGTGGTACAGTTCTCTGCGCTGGCGGGCGACGTGCTGACCATCGAAACGCCTGGTGGCGGGGGGTGGGGCCCGGCAGACCGCTAGCCATGTGGCAGCCAGCAGTGCTGGTTGCCTGGGAGCATTCTCGATGCACCAGAGTTGCTGGACTTCTGACGGCGCGCCCCTGGCCCACTCGCACGGCACCGCGGCGCAAGCCCGCTTCGCCTGCGGTTGCGCACTGTTGAGCCTGATCTCGATGTGGGCCCCGCGCGCCGCCGCACAGCCTGGGCCTCCCGAGAATCTGGCAGCGATCGCTTCCGGCAATGCGATTGAGGAACTGGTCGCCCGGGTGCGCCCCTCGGTGGTGGTCATTCGCCAGGCCGGCCGCCGTGCCGGTCAGGGGGGCATCGGCACCGGCTTTGTGGTCAGCCAAGATGGACTGGTAGCCACGAATTTTCATGTCATCGGCCAGGGGCGTCGGGTAGTGGTCGAGTTGGCCGACGGACGGAAGTTCGAGCCGCGCGAGGTCCACGCCAGCGATGCCAAGCTCGACCTGGCGGTGCTCCGCATCGACGCACCGGACTTGGTGCCGCTGGTATTGGGCGATGCCAGCCAGGTGGCGCCTGGCCAGGCGGTCGTGGCGGTCGGCAATCCGCTGGGGCTCGAACACAGCGTGGTGGCCGGTGTGGTCTCGGCCTTGCGCGAGATCGATGGCCGGCCCATGTTGCAACTGGCCATTCCCGTCGAGCCGGGCAACAGCGGCGGACCCGTGCTCGACCTGGCGGGTCGCGTGCTGGGCTTGCTGACCATCAAGTCGGCGGTCACCGCCAACTTAGGATTCGCCGTCACCGAAGCGCCGCTACGGCGGCTGCTGGCCCAACCCAACCCCGTGGCCATCGAGCGCTGGGTGACCATCGGCGCGCTCGACCCGGCCCAGTGGCAGGTGGTGTTTGGCGCGCGCTGGCGCCGCCAAGCTGGCCGGCTAGTGGTCGAAGGGTTTGGCGAGGGGTTTGGCGGCCGGGCATTGTGCCTGTGGCAAACGCCGCCCCCCGCCATGCGGCCCTATGAATTGGCAGTGGAAGTACGACTCGAAGACGAGGACGGCGCCGCTGGCTTAGTGTTCGCCTCCGACGGTGGCGACCGCCACTATGGGTTCTATCCTTCCGCGGGCCAGCTTCGCCTCACCCGGTTCGACGGCCCCGATGTCAATTCCTGGACCATTCTCGACCAGCGCCAACACCCGGCCTATCGACCAGGCGAATGGAACGTGCTCCGGGTGCGGCGCGAAGCCACGCAAACGGTGTGCTTGGTGAACGATCAGGTGGCGTTCGTCTCGCCAGACCAGTCGTTGGGCGAGGGACGCGTGGGGCTGGCCAAGTTTCGCGACACCGAGGCTCAGTTTCGCCGTTTCCAGGTGGGAACCCAGGTCGCTTCCAGCGAACCTTCGGCCGACGACACCGCGCGGGTGCTGGCGCTGGTGGCGGGCATCGCCGGCGAATCTCAGGCCCGGCGCGATCTGGTTGCATCGTTACAGCCCTGGGCGGCCAGTGGGCCACGTGTGCTGCGGCAGCGTGCTCGGGCACTGCGCGACGAGGTGGACAGTTTAGAGCGGCTGGCCGACGAAGTGCATCGCGCCGCGGTG
>CAYSXM010000080.1:0-10392 GCA_964434905.1 uncultured Pirellulales bacterium
CGTTGCCTTCCTGAATCAGATCCAAGAAGCTCAGGCCGCGGTTGCGATACTTCTTGGCGATCGAGACCACCAGCCGCAGGTTCCCCTCGGACAAGCCGCGTTTCGCTTTTTGATACGATGTGTAGACGGTTTTCAAGAACCGCACGCGGTTCCGCAGGCTGCGGGGGGTTTCTTGGCAGGCCTGCAAGATGCCGCGATACTCGCGCACCACGGCCGCACGCTCTTCGGCGGAGACCTTGCGTTTCTTGTGGTCGTCCATCCGGGCACGCAACTCGTCGACGCGGCGGCTGAAATCTTCCAGTGTCCGAATCATCGACTCGATGCGTTGAGTGCGCAGGCCGAGTTCCTCGACCAGCCGCACCGCGCGCCGACGCCGGCGCGCCAATCGCTGCCATGCAGCGCGACGGTCGACCATGCGGTTCGATTTCATGAGCGCGAAACGGTAGTCGCGCCGATTCCGCTTGAGCAGAATCTCCAGGGTCGCCAGGTTGTGCGGCAACCGCCCCAAAATCTGGTCTTTTTCCAGGCGGTCGGTCACCGATACTTGCACTGTGCGGTCAAACGGCAACTCGCCCGTCTGTACCCGGCGCAGCACCTTAACGGCCTGCTGAATAACGTAATCGCACTCCAACAGCCGACGGCGAAAACGCCGCCGCGTAAGTTCGATTTCCTTGGCCAGGGCAATCTCCTGCTGCCGCGTGAGCAACGGAATTTCGCCCATCTGGGTCAGGTACATCCGCACCGGGTCGTCAGACCAACTCTCTCCCTCTTCACCGGTGATGACGATCAGGTCGTCGCCTTCCTCCAGTTCAATTTCAGCAACGGGAAGCTCGGCGGTTTCTTCCACCAATTCCGCATCGTCCAGGTCTTCCGCTTCTTCCAGCGGAGCTACCTCCTCCGCAGCGTCCTCGGGACTAGGACTGCGGTCGTCATCCAGCTCATCCAACAATGCGTCGTACAATGCCTGACTCCTTCAAGTGAACCGAATCGGTCGACTAGCTGCCCACAAGGCGCATCGCCCTGGTCGATGTGGCAATCCTGTCTCAAATCATTACGAACTGTCCGTGTACGCTCCGCACTCCATCGGCCCAGGTAGCCGCCGGAATGGCCAACATGCCTACCCAGGCCGCGTCTGCAGGGAGACTCGAACAACTCGAACTTGACTCAATCACAGGGTGACTACGCCCGACCGGGGATGCCGGACGTTACTCTCGTTGCCGGTTCTGGCCGGATCACGCCGATGAACACCTTGTTCACGGCTGATGAAAAAGGCGGGAACGGCTCATTATCTCCAATTGGTTTTCCGAAAGCCACCAAATTCTAACACCGGATTACGTTCTGTTGTGCCAGCCCCACCAGTTGGTAAAGGATTCCTTCCGCGACGGGGGAGTCAGCATCACTGTGAATGACAATCTAGCTTGCCTATCTTCACAGAATTGGTATTGCGACATCGCCTTCTGATTTCAAACCGCGCGATTGCGGGCTCGCGCACGCACACCATAGTTCCCCAGTGGCCTCGAATTCGTCAAAGGACGAAGGACATTTCACCTGGACACTTGGGACAGGGCGCGGGTTCCATGTCGCGCCACCAGGGGGGCCAGTCTTGCGGGTCAGCCGGCCGGTCAGCCGCGACGACGTGCGTCGCCTGGCAGTAGGCACTACGCATGGTCCGCGAAGTTCGTTCGTGAAAACCGCGCGGTGAACGGTTTTTGTCCGTCCGGCTAGCGGACAGATCGCGGCCCGGTCCAACCCATGTCGCGGGCCCACCCAGGGGCCTGGTTCGGCCGACCGAGACATGAGTTGCCGGCGCTGCCGGTGCAGCAGATGCGCAAGGCGTGGATCGCCCCGGCGGGCACACGAACCAGCAGCCCCACTGGTCAGCCGTGTCCGTTGTGAAACCGAATTCTTGGGGCCAATTGGAGCTGGAACGTACCGCCTGCTAGCGTCGCCGGCGCCGGACCAGCACCGCAAGCCCCACGAGAGCCGACATTCCCAGCGCGATGCTCGACGGCTCGGGCACTACCGTAAAATTGAACGTGACCACGGCCAGATCGCCCGGCGAAACCACCAGATTGATTTGCACGCCAATGCTCGTGTTGAGCGCCGGACCGGGCAGGCTGGGAATAGGAAAGCCGAAATTGGCCGCTGGAATAAGCGCCGTGCCGCCCCCCGTGGCGGTGACACTGAACGGATCGGCGTGTAGCGGTTGCCAATTCACGCCATCGATCAGCGACATGTACAACGGCAGACCAGGCAAGGTGCTTACCGTGGCGGTGCCACTGAGATTGCCGTCGGTAACGGAACCACCAACCGAGCCGCCCGTCAGGGTCGAGGCATAGGTGACCGACACCGGTTGGGTCACATTGAACGTGAAAATCTTCGGCACGTTTAGGTTATTGAAGAAACCCATCGTACCCGACACGATCGGATCGGGATCGCCCAGCAGATCCCAACGCACCTCGTAATCGTCGTTGGTGAACAATCCCTGATACGAACTGCTACCGTCGTTGTTGTCTACCACGGTCGAACTGGAACCGACATCCAGGATCAAATCGGCGCGCCCGCCGACACTGCCGATTTGCACGTTGGCGGTAATGCCCAGCGGATCGACCGAGCCCGCCTGAACCCCCGCGACCGCCAAGCACAATGTCCACACACAGATCGCCCCGGTACAGATCACAAGCCGATAGCCAGTGATGGTCGAACAACGCATGAGCCACTCCTCGGAAGCGAAATGAAAACCTGGAAGGCGATGGAAAGGAAGTTGGCAAGTTGAGAAAAAAGTCGAGCTACGGAAGCGCCGCCGCGACCTGGAACACGGCCTGCGACCCCGGGATTTGCACTCGGTAGCTACCGCCCAGCCTAGAGCTTCAGCGCTGGTAGTCAAGCAAAAATGTGCCGGCGATCACTAATCGCCTAGCCGCTCGCCAATTGGCTGGCGCACCGGTCGGCACGAAGACCGCTGGCAAGTGTTGATGACCAGTTGCCCATCGGCCGTGATCGCCGCGTATTCATCGCATGTTAGCCAGTTTGCCAGCCAACCAGCCAAGTACACAATCCGGCTGCTAGCCTCGTCAGGGCTCTCGTCCCGGTGCTTGCCGGAAACTGCCGCCTCAACCAGCACTACAGTCCCAGCGGGGCCAGCGGTTCAGGCCAAGCGATCTTCGTCGATCGCGATCCAGGCGAGTACCACACCCGCTGGCGCCGGCTCATCTTCGACCACCGCGATCCGTTCGAGCCGGCCCGAGCACGGCGCTGCCACGTCGTAGGCCAGGCTTTCGGTGACCAGTTCGACCAGGCGGTCTCCGGCCGCGACCTGGGCACCTCGCCGGACCAACCACAGGCTGACATTTACCTGGCGCTCGCCCAAGTCGAGTTGGGGGGCCACGACCGGCACGCGCTTCATGTGCCGTGTGCCTCGGTGGCCGCGATCGCCAACCCTGCCGGCATGGCTGTGTGGGCCGTGGGCTGCAGCCCTGCCGCCAGGTCGCGTGCGTGATAACTGGAGCGCACGAACGGCCCGCTGGCTACCTGTCGAAAGCCCAGGTGCCGTGCCAGGCGTCCTAATTCGTCGAATTCCTCTGGTGGCAGGTAGCGCACTACGCTCAGGTGCTCTGGCGAGGGGCGCAGGTACTGGCCCAGCGTCAGGCAATCGACACCGACAGAGCGCAGATCGGCCAACGTTTCCAATAGCTCGTCGCGAGTTTCTCCTAGCCCTAGCATCAGGCCGCTCTTGACCAGCATTTTGGCTTGGCCGGCACCGGCGGAATCGGCGGTCGCTGGCGCGTGGCGGCCCGCGCGGGCCAACTCGGCAGAGGTGAACTGGTCGGCCCGGCATCGCGCGCGGCGCAACAGTTCGAGTGTCCAGGCATAGCGAGACTTGCGACCTCGCACACGGCGGTAGAGCCGCGGCACGGTCTCGGTGTTGTGATTGAACACCTCGGGAGCCGCGTCCAGCACGCGTTCGAGTGCGGGAACGTTTTCAGCAAAGTCCGGTGTCAGTACCTCGACCGCCGCGCCGGTCCGTCGCCGCACGGCGATCACGGCGCGATGAAAATGCTCGGCCCCGCCGTCGGGCAGGTCGTCGCGCGTGACCGAGGTAATTACCACATGCCGCAACCCCAGCCGGGCGCTCGCCTCGGCCAGCCGGTCGGGCTCATCTTCGGCCACCGCTTCCGTCCGCCCCTTGGCTACGGCACAGAATCCGCAAGGCCGTGTGCAGACAGCACCCAGAATCATGAAGGTGGCGGTTTTTTGCGAGTAGCACTCCATGCGGTTGGGGCACCGCGCGCTGTCGCACACGGTTTCCAATCGCAGTTCGTCGAGCAACCGCGCCGTGAAATGGTTGGCATTGCCCAGGGGCAGCGGACGTTTTAGCCAGCGTGGCAAGCGCTCGGCAGGCGTGGTTGCCGCGGCGTGCGTCACGATCGGCAGATCAACCCGTTCGGGTTCCATGAACCGGGTCAGCGCTCCTCGCGCGCCTCCACAGGGGATGGCCACTTTGCACGTGCACGCGCTCGCAGCCCAGCGCCGCCGGAATTTGTCGCACGAGTGCTTGTCGGACCAGCGGCATTCTAACCATTCGTCCGGTTTCAGCCACCAGCGACCCCGGCGCAAATCGCTCGACTGGATCGACGACCTGGCGCGTCCAAACAGGTAGCGGCCCCACGTTGAGCACCGCGCCGAACTGGGTGAACCCGTCGCGCACCGCGACACCCAACTGGGCAATGGGGCCGCTGCGTCCCCACAGCCCGAAACAACCGGGCCGGCGTACCAACGAGAATCGGCACTCTACCATCGCGGCCGCGAGAGCGTCGTCGAGCCGGCGCAAGAAACTGCCCGGCGTTTGTCCCCAAGCATCGAGCGGCACGATCGGTGTCAGGCAAAGTTGCCCCGGCGCGTGAGCCCAGCACCCCCCGCCGCGCGGCAACCAATCGACCGTCAGCCGCTGGCTGACCAGGTCGGCATCGTCGCACAGGATATCCGCACGCGAGCCTTGCCGGCCCACGCTGATCGCTTCCGACAGCTCCGCGATCAACAGCGCGGCCGATCCGTTGCCGCGGGCGAGCAGGTCGTCGAGCACGCGCGCCTGCAGGGCCAGAAACGCCTGCAAATCAAGTACACCGAACAGGTGTACCATCAAGGCCGGCTGGAGCCGGCCGGTCGCTGGTGGAACGCAAGCGGAAGAAGCTTTCACGGTCGGTCGCGCACTGCTACGGCGGCTGGATCGAACCCACACAACACGCAGGGGGCTACTCTAGTCGCCCCAGGGCCGATGGAGAAGGTGAGTCGCCCACCCCGCGCGGGTAACAGCCCGTCGAGTTCTTCAACGGGCGGCTAACGGGTTGTTGTGCCGCGGTGCCGGCCCCTCGCCCTGGTCCACCACCGCGCGGTAAACTGCGAACCGGCCGCGGGCGCGAGTTCCGCGCCACGCCTCGGGCTCGCGCACAACAAACAGCCGATCGATGGCCGCCAAAAAACCCTCGCCACCCGACAAGCAGCACGACAACGAGCGGCTGGTCGCCCAGAACCGGCGTGCCCGACACGACTATACGGTCATCGAAACCTTGGAGTGCGGCATCGTGCTGGTGGGGAGCGAGGTCAAGAGCCTGCGCAACGGCAAGCTTTCGATCGAAGAGGCCTATGGCCGCATGAAGCAGGGCGAGTTGTGGTTGATCGGTTGCGACATTCCAGAATATGTCCAGGCCAACCGTTTCAATCACGAGCCGAAGCGCCCGCGAAAGTTGTTGCTGCACCGCCGCGAACTGGCCCGGTTTGCCGGTCGCGCCTATGAAAAAGGCCTGACCTTGGTGCCGCTCAAGCTCTATTTCAAAGGGGGCCGGGCCAAGGTCTTATTAGGTGTTTGCCGTGGCAAGCAAGTTCACGATAAACGCGAAACGCTGAAGCGGGCCGATGCAAAGCGCGAAATCGACCGAGCGCTGCGTAAGCGGGGTTGAGCAAACATCCCCCCCGCGTCCGAGGCGCGCTGCCTTGTCTCCCAACGCCAACCCATTACCATGTGACGGTCCGTTGGGGCTAGCCCCGGGGGGTCGTTCAAGCGGAGCACGGGCTCGCGCGGCGTCGAAGGTGGTGCCTCCCGCCCGGAAAAACGATCGTGCCGGTACCCCCGCGGTGGCTCGTTGGCGGCTGGCAGCGCCCTTGAGCAGTGTCCTTGAGCAGTGACAGTGTTCAGTGCGCGTGTTCAGCGCCCGTGCGCAGCGACAGAAATTCTTCCGGAGCCATCTGCCGGTCCCTAGTGCGTGAACGTTTCGGCAAGGCAAATGCCATGTTGCGTCTGGAACAAGTCCGAAAATCGTTCGCCGAACCCGACGGCACCCGGCTGCCGATCCTGGATGTGCCCCGGTTCGAAGTGGCCGCCGGCGAGCAGATGGTGCTGGTGGGCCACAGCGGTAGCGGCAAGAGCACGCTGCTACAAGTTATCGCCGGCATCAGCCGGGCCGACGCCGGCGAGGTGTGGGTCGCCGACACCAACATTTGCCGGCTCAGCGAGCCCCAGCGAGATGCATTCCGCGCGCGCCATATCGGCTTCGTGTTCCAAACGTTCAACTTGCTGCCAGGCTTTACCGCGTTGGAAAATGTCCTACTGGGCATGACGTTTACCGGTTCGCGCAGCGACCCGGCACGGGCCCGCCAATTGCTCGAACGCGTGGGGCTGTCGGCACGCCTGGCGCACAAGCCGGCGATGCTTTCCGTGGGGGAGCAGCAACGCGTGGCGGTCGCTCGGGCCCTGGCCAATCGCCCGCAACTATTGCTGGCCGATGAACCAACCGCCAGTGTGGATGCCCGAAACCAACAACAAATTGTCGATTTGCTGCGTGCTACTTGCGAGGAAGAGCAAGTGGCGTTGGTCGTGGTCACGCACGATACGGGCGTCGCGTCCCAATTCACGCGCGTCGATCATCTGGAACAACTCAACCGCGTAACGGCCGTCGCATGAGCCTTTGGAAAATTGCCTGGCGCAGTATCGAGCAACGAGCACTGTCTTCCGCGCTGACGGCACTGAGCATGGCGCTTGGCGTGGCGCTGGTGGTTGCGGTACTGGTCATCTACGGCACCGTGAGCGACTCGTTCCGGCAAAGCGCCCAAGGCTACGACCTGATCGTGGGGGCCAAGGGGGGCAAGCTGCAACTGGTGCTCAACACCGTCTACCACCTGAGCACCCCGATCGAAAACATTCCCTGGAGCTATTACCAGGAGTTTCGCCAAGGCAAGTTCGCCCCCATGGTCGCGTTGGCGGTGCCGATGTGCCTGGGGGACAACTACCAGGGTTTTCGCGTGGTGGGAACCCTGCCCGAATTGTTTGAGCATGAATATGCCCAGGGGCATCGCTATGCCTTTGCCCAGGGAAAGAATTTCCACAACGAGAAGTATTTTGAAGCCGTGATCGGCGCCCAGGTTGCCCGCTCCACCGGCCTGCGGGCAGGCGACTCGTTCCAACCCACCCACGGCATTTCGACCGAGGAAGGCCAGGGCCACAAGCACGACGCCTTCCATGTGATGGGCGTGCTGGAACCCACTGGCACACCCAACGACCGGGCGTTGTTCGTGAATATCGAAGGTTTTTTCTTGCTGGAAGGACACGCCAAACCTGTTGCCAGCAATGCTCCTAACGCCGAACACGCCGAGCACGAACACGCCGACGGCTCACCCGCCGACACCGCCGAACACGCTGAGCATGCTGAACATGCTGACGCTGAGCACGAACACGCTGAGCACGAACACGCTGAGCACGAACACGCTGAACATGAACACGCCGACGGCTCACCAGCCGACACCGCCGAACACGCTGAGCATGCTGAACATGCTGACGCTGAGCACGAACACGCTGAGCACGAACACGCTGAGCATGAACACGCCCCGTTGCCGGAATCGCAACGAGAAGTGACCGCCATTCTGGTGCGCACCGCCAATCCGTTGTTCGGCATGGACTTGCCGCGGCTGGTCAACGAAGGGAACGTGGCCCAAGCGGTGTTTCCCATCCGCGAGATCTACGACCTGTTCGACGGCATCGTCGGCAATATCCAGTGGCTATTGCTGTTGCTGGCTTCCTTGGTGGTCGTGGTGTCGGGCATCGGCATGATGGTCAGCATCTACAACTCGATGAGCGATCGCCAGCGGGAAATAGGTGTCATGCGGGCTTTGGGGGCCAGCCGGACCACCGTCATGCTGGTGGTGCTTGTCGAGTCGATCCTGCTGGCCGTTGGCGGGGGGGTGCTGGGAATCGTGTTAGGACACGGCGGGATCGGGCTCTTGCACCCCTGGATTGTGAATCAAACCGGAGTGTCGATCGGTTTTTTGAGGTTCCAACCGCTGGAATTGGTGCTGCTTCCCGTTCTCGTGCTGCTGGCCAGTGTGGTAGGATTCCTACCAGCGCTGGCGGCCTATCGCACCGATGTGGCCAAGGCCCTGGCCGGCACGGCCTAGCCCGGTTTATTCATGAGCCTGCTGCAATGGCCTGGCCGGGAACGTCTGGCCGGGGGGTGCCTGGTGGCAATGGCCCTGCCTGGCGGTGAATGGCCCTCGAATTCTTTTTTCACAGGGTGCTCGTATGCGACACCGGCGGTCGATCGTCGTGGTGCTTTTGGCCGGCATAGCCGCGGTCATCTGGCCAACTGCCAGTCGCGCGTGTCCGTTCTGTAGCGCGGTGACGCAAACCCTTGGCGAAGAGCTGCGCGGTTCCGACGTGGGCGTGATCGCCGTGCTCGTGGCAACCCCAGACCCCGTGGCGGCGGCGGGCGACGGATCGCCAGCACTGCTAGACGCCAAGCCCAGCCGGTTCAAAATTCGCACCGTGCTCAAAGGGGCCGATCTGCTGGCCGGCAAGCAAGAAATCGAGGTGGTGTATTTTGGCCAGGCCGCCTTCGAGTCGACGTTTTTGATCATGGGCACCGACCCCGCGCAGATCGCTTGGGCCACGCCCATCGGCCTGACTGCCGACGCGGTCGCCTATGTTGGCCAATTGCCAGCGCAACCCGAAAGCGGCGCCGACCGGCTGGTGTTCTTTCAGCGCTACCTGGAGCACCCAGAGCCGATGCTGGCGCAAGACGCCTACGACGAATTTGCCAAAGCCCCTTATGCCGATGTGCGGGCCTTCAAACCCCACATGGATCGCCCCACGCTGCTGGCGCGTATTCAAGACCAAAGTCTGGCCGCTAGCCGGCGCCGTTTGTATCTGACCATGTTGGGCGTGTGTGGCCAGCCGGAAGATCTGCCGTTGCTGGAACAGCTCATTGGGACCAAGAAACCTGAGCTACGAACCACGCTCGATGCCATGGTGGCAGCCTATCTCACGCTCAAGGGCCCCGACGGTTTGAAGCTGATTGAAGACCTGTTTTTCCGCGACCCGGCCGCCGATTTCACGGATACCTATTCGGCGTTGGTGGCACTGCGTTTTCATGGTCAAGAGGAGCAGGTCGTTCCCAAGGCGCGGCTGGTCGAAGCGTTTCGGCTGATGCTCGACCGTCCGCAGTACGCGGACCTGGTCATTCCCGATCTGGCGCGCTGGGAAGATTGGGAATCGATCGATCGCCTGGTGGACTTGTTCAAAACCGCCACCGAGGAATCGAGCTGGGTGCGGACCCCCGTGGTTCAATACCTTCGCGTGTGCCCTCTGCCCCGCGCCCAAGAGCTGATCAAGGAACTGGAGCAGATTGACCCCGAGGCAGTGAAGCGGGCGAATAGCTTCTTGCCTTTCGCCACGGCCGCGGCCGCAGTGCCAGCCCCTGCAGTGCCAGCCCCTGCAGTGCCAGCCGGGGCCCCGGTGCCGGGCCCCGAGGTGTCGGCAGCGACCGACACACCAGTTGCCCCGCCCCCTGACCTGCCCGGCACAAGTGCGCAGGCCGCCGATGCGGCCGAGCCCGACGACGGTCAGCCGCTGCCTGCGGACCCTGCCACGACGGACCTTACGGCCTCAGGGCCGTCGTTGCCGAGTGCTTTGCCGGGCGCGAATGTGGAGCCCGATCTTCCTCCCCCGCCCGTGCCTACGGAAGACTCCGAACCGAGTGGTGCCGACCCCAACGCTCCGGCCGATGCGGCGGTCGATGTCACGGCAGCGACGGCCGCCGATCCGACGTCTGCCACCACGACGGGACCGGCCATCGCGGGCGCGCCAGCCGAGTCGGCAGCCACCCTGGCCTCGGCGACCCCGGCCAGCGCGTCGGAAGATCGCGACGCGACCGAAGTGCCGGGCGTAACTCGCGGCGGTGTGCTGACTTGGGCCGCAGTGATCGGCGTCGGATTGTTCTTACTGGTAAGCCTGATCGTGTTCGTCGGCAATCGCCCGGCTAAACCGTCGGCTTGAGTCTGGGCAGCGAAATGTGCGGTCGCGCGAACCCTGCCGGCTCTAGAGAGCGTATTATAGAATAGGGTTCA
>CAYSXM010000081.1:0-10386 GCA_964434905.1 uncultured Pirellulales bacterium
AAAACTGCTGAAGCTCGAACTTCCCGAGAAGGCCAAGCACCTGCGCGTGATCATTGCCGAAATGGGGCGCGTGGCCAGCCACCTGGTGGGCATGGGAACCTATGGGTTGGATCTGGGAACCTTCAGCCCGTTTTTGTATGCCTTTCGAGAGCGCGAGAAAATTCTCGATTTGTTTGAAGAAGCCTGTGGCGCTCGGTTGACCTATAGCTACCTGACCGTGGGCGGAGCCACGCACGACCTGCCTCCGGGCTGGCTGGCCAAATGCGAGGCGTTTCTCGATCAGTTCGTACCGCAGATTGCGGAATACCACACGCTGCTGACGACCAACGCCATTTTCGTGCGGCGCGCGGCTGGCATCGGTGTGTTGTCACGCGAACTGGCAATCGACTATGGCACCAGCGGACCCGTGCTACGCGGCAGTGGCGTCGATCAGGATCTGCGACGCGACGGCGAGGAACGCTACACCGAAATGTACGACGGTTACGCCTTCGAGGTCATCGTCGAGCGGAACGGCCGCTATCCCAGCGATCATGATTACCCGGCGGTCCCTCCGCAGGCTGTGCTGGGCGATTGTTGGCACCGGTTTTATGTCCGCATGCTGGAAGTGATGCAGGCGATCGACCTGGTGCGCCAGGCCATCGATCGCTATAGCCGCGCCAGTGGTTCGCACGCCCTGCCGGTCAAGCTGACCGAGAAACTCCCCAAGGGAGAAGCCTACCTGGAAACCGAGTGCCCCAAGGGGCAAATGGGCTTCTACGTGGTTAGTGACGGCAGTTCCATTCCTTGGCGGGTGCGAGCCCGCAGTAGCTGTTTTTCCAACTTGGCAGTGGTGGGCGAATTGTGTCGCGGGGCCTTGATCGCCGATATTCCGGCGATTGTAGGCTCTCTCGATATTGTGATGGGCGAAATCGACCGCTAACGCGCAGAGAGCGGGTGAACGTGATTCGCCCGTTTCAGCCCGAGGGGCTTGCCACTGTGTTTCGGCTTGTGCAATATTTCACGATCTTCGCGGCGGCTGCGGCTGCCCAGTTCTCGCCACGACGGAGCGCGCGGTGACCGAATTCCTCTCCGCCTATGTGCCCGACTGGTTGGCGTACCTCGCCCCGGCCCTGTTGCACACCCTGTTGTTGGTGGTGCTCACGCTGGGTGCGGGCATTGTGTTTGTTTGGGTCGAGCGCAAGGTGGCCGGGCGCATTCAAGACCGGCTGGGCCCCACGCGTGTCGGTGGCCGGTTCGGTTGGCTGCAAACCTTGGCCGACGGCATCAAGCTGATCACCAAGGAAGATTTGGTGCCGGCCGACGCCGATGGCATGCTGTTTCGCCTGGCACCCTATATCAGTTGGTGTGCCTCGTTGGCGGCGTTTATCGCGTTGCCATTTTCGCACGACTGGGTTGTACAACACCTGAACGTGGCGGTGTTCTACATCTTGGCGATCATCGGGCTCGAGGTGTTCGGCGTGATCCTGGCCGGCTATGCCTCGGGTTCCAAATGGTCGCTCTTCGGCGGCATGCGCGAAGCGGCTCAGGTGGTGAGCTACGAAGTGCCGATGGGGTTGTGCGTGGTGACACCTGTGCTGATCGCCGGCACGATGGACCTCACGACGATCGGTCAAATGCAGGCAGGCTTGTTCTCCAACTGGCTCGTGTTTCACGATCCGTTCACGTTCCTCACGTTCTGGGTCTATTTCACCTGCGCCACGGCCAGCGTGAATCGGGCGCCGTTCGATTTGGCCGAGGCCGAAAGCGAGTTGGTGGCCGGATTCCACACTGAATACTCGGGGTTCCGCTGGCTGTTTTTCTTCGTGGCGGAATACGGTTCCATGTTCGCCGTGAGTGGTTTGGCCTCGATCTTGTTTTTCGGTGGTTGGAATGGTCCGCTGCCAGTGACCCAGCTTTGGGGCCTCGACGGCGCGACACACCCCGTCTTGGTCTGGCTGACCAACTTCATTGGCTGGTTGAACTTCATGTCCAAATGCACGCTGGGCGTACTGGTCATGATGTGGGTTCGCTGGACCCTGCCGCGATTGCGCATTGATCAGGTGATGAAAACCTGCTTGAAATACTGCACGCCCATGGCGGCCGTGTTTTTTTTGGGCGCTGCTCTGTGGACGTTGTACGTACCACGTGAACTGGGTGTGCCGGCGCATATGGGTCATTGGTTGGGCATGGGCCGGCCGCTGGCCACCGTGGCGGAACAGGTGCCCGGCCCGCCGCGGTTGCATACCGCGCCGGCAGTCGAAAATGGCGCGCCCCCGCAAGCGACCCACGCAGCGGCTAGCGCACTACCACCGGACATGGCTGTCGATCACCTGGCCGCGGACCACCTGGCCGCGGACGGGCGCGGCAGAACTTCGGAGTAACGACTCGTGGAACCTTCGGCCGTGAATTGGCACAGCGTGTTTTTCTTGCTCTACGCCTTGGTGGCCTGCGGGTTCACCGTGGCCGTGGTGCTCACGGCGAACGTGGTGCGCATGGCGTTCTTTCTGGTGATTGCCCTGGGTGCCACGGCCGGGTTGTTTTTCCTGGCGGGGGCTGATTTTGTGGGCGCGATGCAATTGATGATCTATGTGGGCGGCACCCTGGTGCTGTTGATCTTCGGCGTGATGCTTACGGCGCAAGGTCCGTTTGTTTCGATGCGCACCGGTGGAGGCGACTGGGTTGCCTCGGCCGTGGCGGCCGCCTGTTTGCTGGCCGTTTTGGTGCAAACCGCGGTATCGGTCGACGATTGGCACGGCGATCGCGCGGCGCAAGCGGCCATGTACACCGACGACACCCGCACCGCCACTCGGTTGGGCATGGGGCTATTGGGCGCGCGGGTCGATCGGTTGGAACAGCCCAATCCTCGGCTGCGGCAAGGCATGTCGGGCTATTTGTTGCCCTTCGAGGTGGTGTCGGTCCATCTGTTGGTGGTGTTGATCGGCGCTGCCTATTTGGCACGGACCAAGAAGCGCGCCAAGGAGTCGACATGAACCTGTTTTACGAACCGATCGGGGTCACGCACTACCTGATTGTGGGTGCTGTGATGTTTGTGTCGGGCGTGGTCTGCATGGCCAGCAAACGCAACGCGCTGGGCGTGCTGATGGGTATCGAGTTGGTGCTCAATGGTGCCAACCTGAATTTTGTGGCCTTTGGCAGTAAGTACCTGCGCACCGACCAGGGACTATCGCTGGGTTTGGATGGCCAGTTGATGGCGCTGTTTGTCATCGTGCTGGCTGCCGCCGAAGCGGCAGTGGCTCTGGCCATCACGCTGAATTATTACAACAACCACGCCACGGTCGATGTCGACCGGGCCGACGAACTGCGGGGATAATCGGCTCGCCGCGTGGGTTTCGAGATCGCGATGGAAACCACGCGCCAGGCCGCGAAAAACCTGCTGGGGATGCTTGCGGATGATTGACAGTCTTCCCGTCTTGTTGCTGCTGGCCTGGCTGGCCCCGTTGGCTTCGTTCACGGTGATCGTCTTCGTGGGCCCACGACTGGGCAAGGGGGGGGTGCTCGCCTCGTACGTGGCGACCGGCGCCATTCTCACCTCGCTGGCCTTGTCGCTATTGGCCCTGGGCATTTGGCTAGGGCACCACCCACCACGCGCCGCGGCACATCACTCAAGCGAACATGCCGAGCCGATCGATCCGGCTCATGCACGGGTTCCGCATGGCGTTCCTAGCCGGACCGTCAGCGTTCCTAGCCGGGCTGAACAGGTTCCTAGCCGCGCTGAGCAGGCACGCGGCGCGGCAATTGGTTTACCGTTCGCCTCGGCACTGCCCAACGTTTCGGCGCCAGCGCGGTTGGTGGCTTGGTCCGCCACAAAGTACGTCGGCCCAGACACCCACGGGCCGGATGGGGCCGCGCACGACGCTGGAGAACATGCCGGCACGGAACCCGCTGCCGCGGAACATGGCGCGCACGCGCCAGCCGCACGCCCGGTCTACACCGGCAACTGGTATCGCCTGGCGCGTTTCGGGCATCTGACGCTCGATGTGGGCTACTACATCGACGCCTTGACCGTGGCCATGTTTGCC
The DNA here is from genome assembly GCA_964434905.1 of uncultured Pirellulales bacterium. Lineage (GTDB taxonomy): Bacteria > Planctomycetota > Planctomycetia > Pirellulales > CAYNRE01 > CAYSXM01. Next base: position 4,020 of record CAYSXM010000081.1, read on the forward strand.
ATGGTCACGTTTATCGCCACTTGCATCCATTTCTATGCCATTGGCTACATGCACGACGAGCTGCACGACGTGACCGACCAGGAGGTCACGTTGGCCAACGGCCAACACCTGCATCGCCAGGGTCGCTTTCATCGCTTCTTCCAGTACCTGTCGTTGTTTTGCTTCAGCATGCTGGGGCTGGTCGTGGCGGGCAATATCGCCATGGTGTTCGTGTTTTGGGAACTGGTGGGCATTTGCTCCTACTTCCTGATTGGCTTCTACATCGAACGGAAGAGCGCCTCGAACGCCGCGAACAAGGCGTTCATTGTCAATCGCGTCGGCGATTTCGGCATGATCATCGGGCTGATGGCGCTGTTCGGCGCGCTCGGTACTTTTAATTTTGGCGATGTCGCTGATCGGCGTGGCCAGGTGACGCCCGGCCTGTTTAGCTTGGTTCGGCCCGCCGAGCGGGGGCATGCCTTGACCGTTCCCGATGGCATGGTGCGTGCCGCCGCGGCCGGCGAAATCGCCGCAGGTGTCGAGGGCACACCGGCACAGATCGAAAGCTGGCGAGCCGATGGTTGGGGCTATGGCTTGTTGGTGGTGGCTGGCTTGGGGATTTTTTGCGGCTGCGTTGGCAAGAGCGCGCAGTTTCCGCTCCAGGTGTGGTTACCCGACGCCATGGAAGGCCCCACGCCGGTGTCGGCCCTGGTGCATTCGGCCACGATGGTCGCCGCCGGAGTGTATTTGGTGGGGCGTTTCTTTCCGGTGTTTGCCCCGGAAGTGCTGCTCACGATTGCTTATTGCGGCATGATCACGCTGTTCCTAGCGGCCACCATCGCCATTACCGCCACGGACATCAAGCGGGTGCTGGCCTACAGCACGGTGAGCCAATTGGGCTACATGATGTTGGCGCTGGGCGTGGGGGGCTGGCTGGCAGGGCTATATCACCTATTCACCCACGCGTTTTTCAAGAGCTTGTTGTTCATGTGCTCGGGCTCGGTGATCCATGCCTGCCACACGAACGAGATGCCACGCATGGGCGGGCTGCGCCGCAAGATGCCCTATACCGCGTACACCATGCTGGTTGGGTGTTTGGCGATCGCCGGTGCCGGCATACCGTTTGTGATTGGTTTTTCGGGCTACTACTCGAAAGACGGCATACTGGCCCAGGCTTTTTCCTTCCGCCAAACCAACGGGCACGACATCTTGTTTTACGCCGCTGCGGGCGGTGCCGCGGTCACTGCGTTTTATATGTTCCGGCTGTGGTACTTGACCTTTGCAGGACAACCTCGCGAGCAGTCGATTTACGACCATGCTCACGAGTCGCCCAAGGTGATGTACTTGCCGCTGGTGGTGTTGGCCACGCTGGCGGTGGTGGTGGCCTGGCCGGCTCCGTTGGCCATTTCGCTGTTGCCCTTGGGCGCGGTGGGATTGCTGGCCGCTATCAAATGGCGAGGCACGGAGGCAGATACGCACGGCGACCACGGGCATGGCGACCACAGCCACGCGCCGCAAGGCCATGCCGGCGGCGATGCTCACACCACGCACCACGGCGACCACGGGCATGGTGCTAGCGGCGCGCCCGGCGCCACGGGGCCGTCTTGGTCGGCGCTGGGAATAGCCGCTGCAGTGGCGTTGGCGATCGCCACGGGGGGGCATTTCGCAAAGTGGCCCAAGCGGCTCGCGGGCCTGAGTCTGGAAAATGTGCTGGAACAAGCGCGGCCGGAAGGGCCCCAAACGGCCGGTGTGTGGCTCGCACAAGTGACCGCGCCCGACGAGCATGTTTCCCATGAATGGGCCATCCACGGGCCGGTGACGATGATCGCGTTTTCCACGGCCCTGGCCGGCTTTTTGTTGGCCACCGCTTTTTATGGCTTGCAAGCAGCCAGCGCAGAGGAAGCGGCGCGCAAGTTCCGACCAATCTACATCTTCCTGCGCAACAAGTGGTATTTCGACGAGTTGTATGACCTGGTGTTTATTCGCCCCGCGCACTGGGTGGCGCGCGGCATCGCTGGTTTCGATCTGCGCGTTATCGATCGGCTGATCGACGCCATCGCCCAGGGAGCCGTCCGCGTGGCACAGTTCGACGATTGGATCGACCGCCGGATCGTCGATCGTGCGGTCAACTTGTTGGGCGGATCAACGCACACGTTGGGTCTTTCGCTGCGTGTATTTCAAACGGGCCGGCTGCGGACGTACGTGTTGGCGATTGTCGTCGGCGCGTTGGGTCTGGTGGTGTTGATGAGCCAGTTGAGTTCCTGGCTGCAGTTCGCGAAACTCGGCCCCTAGTTACCAAGGTGTGGCGGCCCCCCCTGCGGGCGCCGGTGAACAACGTTTTGCTTCTGGTTTCTCCTTTTACCTCTCGGCGATCCGAATCATGAATGCCGCCCTGCTCTTGAGCTTGATCGTTTTTCTGCCAGCCGCGGGGGCCTTGGTGTTGACGTTCCTGCCCAAGGACCGCCCCGACGTGCTGAAGATGTTTTCTCTGGCGGTGACGTTGGCGGTGTTTCTGCTGACCGCTTGGATGGCGCTGCCTGGCAATAGCCAGGTGACGTTTCACCGGGGGGTGGGCGAGATGCAGCACCTATTCAGTGTCGATTGGGTCCCCACCTTCGACATTTACTATCTGATGGGTGCCGACGGCATCAGCTTTCCTCTGGTTTGCTTGACTTCGTTTCTCAGCGTGCTGGCGATGTGGGCCAGTTGGCCGATCGAGAAGCACGTGAAAGCCTATTGCATGCTGTTTCTGGTGCTAGAGACCGGCATGCTCGGTGTGTTTCTGGCACTCGATTTCTTCCTGTTCTTCGTGTTCTGGGAAGTGATGCTGCTGCCGATGTACTTCTTGATCGGTGTCTGGGGAGGCCCCCGCCGGGAGTACGCTGCCATCAAGTTCTTTCTGTACACCATGCTCGGCGGCGTGTTCATGCTGATCGCCGTGCTGATGTTGTATTTCGCTAGCGACTTGCGGGTGCTCCAGGCGGCAGATGCCACGGCGATCGATCGCTGTGGCTTGTCGGCCACGGTGCGGAACGAGCTCTCCGCGCCGAGCGATCGCCCGGTACACACCTTCAACCTGTTGGCGTTGGGGGAAATGGGGCGCCGCACCGAACTGTTCCAAACGGAACTGCTGTGGGGCAAGTCGCTCGAGTGGTGGGCCTTCCTGCTGTTGTTCGTGGGGTTCATTATTAAGGTGCCGGCAGTGCCCGTGCACACCTGGCTGCCCGATGCACACGTCGAAGCCCCGACGCCGATTTCCATGATTCTGGCCGGCGTGCTGTTGAAGATGGGAGGCTACGGCATCCTGCGAATTTGCTATCCGATTTGCCCAGGCGCCGCCTACGACCTGGCCTGGCTGGTGACCGGCATGGGGGCCTTGAGCATGGTCTATGGCGCGTTTGCCGCGCTGGCCCAGAAGGATTTCAAACGCCTGGTCGCGTATAGTTCGGTCAGCCACATGGGCTATGTGCTACTGGGGCTGGGCGTGTGGAGTGCCACGATTGGCAACGACTACAACCCCGACTATTGGGCCATGGGCATGAACGGCGCCATGTTCCAGATGCTGGCCCACGGCATCAGTTCGGCCGGCATGTTCTTCATGGTAGGTGTGATTTACGAACGTGTGCATCACCGCGATCTGGATCAGTTCGGCGGGTTGTTCGCCAAAATGCCGGTCTACAGTGGCGTGGCGTTCGTGATCTTTTTCGCGGGTCTGGGCTTGCCCGGGCTGTGCGGTTTCATTGGCGAGGTCCTGGTGACCCTTTCGGTCTGGAACTATAGCCACGCGCTGGCGGTGATCTCGGCATCGGTCGTTATTTTGACAGCAGCCTACATCTTGTGGACGCTGCAACGGGTGTATCTGGGGGCCGAGTACAAGGGGCCGCACGCCGATCATCTCACTCCCATGACGCTTCGCGAGATGGGCATCGCGGCCCCGTTGATCTGCTTGGCGTTACTTTTCGGCGTCTATCCGATGTCGATCTTCAGTTATATGACCCCCAGCGTGCAGAAAACGGTACGCGAATTGGCCGATTGGACGCGCGACGTGAAGCAACCCGCCTTGGATCGCGAGGCGGCCGCAGATAGTACCGATACCGCAAGTACCGCGACGGCGACGGCAACCGCGAGCGACGTGCTGGCAGCGCAGTAGTTTCCGGCCGGTGTGCCCCAGGTGCCGGCATCCCTTGGTTTTTCATCCCGCCCCTGATCGAGTCTCGAACTACGAGCCTAGTCGTGAATTTCTCCGATCTACTGTCCGCGCTGCGACACGACACCGTCGACATTTCGCTGCGGGCCTTTGGTCCCGAGTTGGTCTTGTGCGGCAGCGTGGTCGTGATGTTGCTGGCGCGGTTGCCGCGATGGGGGCAGCGGGTGAACTCTGCTTGGGTGGCCTTGGCCGGCGCGGCAGCGGCACTGTGGCTCGCGGCGCCGTGGGATTACCTCACGGGCGAATTGGTACTAGCCCGGACAGAGATTTTCACGGGTCTATTGGTGTTCGATCGCTTCACGGTGTTCTTCCGCTCTGTGCTGTTGGCATTCTTGGTGCTATTTATCTTGTTTACCCGGGTGTCGGGCCTGCCCGACCGCGAAGATAGCCCCGATTTTTATAGCCTGGTGCTGGGAGCCACGGTGGGGCTGTGCATCATGGCCTCGGCCAATCATTTGTTGATGGTGTTTCTGGGGGTGGAAATGGCGTCGGTTCCCTCGTACGCACTGGCTGGCCAACTCAAGGGCCGGCGACAATCGAGCGAGGCGGCGCTGAAATATGTCGTGTTCGGAGCCGGCACCGCCGGCGTCATGCTGTACGGCGTGAGCCTGCTCGGAGGGGTGCTCGGTTCGGTACACTTGCCGACCATGGCGGCCCAACTGGCCGACTTGCTGGCCGCGGGCACCGACCAGGCGCGCATTGCGGCCCTGTGCCTGGGCGGGCTGATGCTGATGGTTGGGCTGGCCTTTAAACTCTCCGCGGTGCCGTTTCACTTTTGGTGCCCCGACGTGTTTGAAGGCGCATCGGCCGAGGTCAATGCCTTCTTGTCGGTGGCATCGAAGGCCGGAGCACTGGCGCTGTTGGTGCGCGTGGCGCTGGGCTTTTGTCATGTCCCCTTGGCCACACCGGGCGTGGCCGTTGCGCGGGTCGAAGCGGAACAGGTCGGCGCGGCAAATTCGCCGGCCGCTGAGTCGGCATCCGACGCGCGCCCAGACACTGCGGCGGCCGTGGATCGTCGAGCCGCCCTCGCGCCGGCCCGCCGTTTTGTAGCGACGATGCTGGCCGTGATGGCGGCAATTACCTGCACTTTTGGCAATCTGGCGGCCTATGGCCAAACCAACATCAAACGGCTGCTGGCCTATTCCACGATTGCCCATGCCGGCTATCTGATGATGCCCGTGGCGGCCGCTGTTACCCTGGCCGGTGAGCGGCCCGAACAAGCGGAACGCGCCGTGGCGGCGATGGCGTTTTACGTGGGGGCCTACTTGTTCATGAACCTGGGTGCGTTTGCGGTCGTGGCCTTCCTGCGAAACGCCATGCGCAGCGAACAGATCGCCGATTACGCCGGGCTGATTCGCACCTCGCCCTGGATCGTGGTTTGCTTTTGCGCCATATTGCTCAGCCTGATCGGCATGCCGCCTTTCGCGGGCTTTGCCGCCAAATTCAATATCTTTGCCGCGCTGGCAGACGCCGGGCTATGGCTGCTGCTGGTCGTTGGCGGCTTGAATACGGCGATCAGCTTGTTTTATTATCTGCGCGTCATGAAGACGATGTGCTTGGATCCCGAGCCCGAAGACCGGCTGCCGATCCAACTTTCGGTTTTCTCTCCCGAAGTGGTGTATATAACGGCCGTGACGTTGCCGGTGTTGGTGTTGGGAGTGTTCTGGGACGTGCTCAATTCGTGGTCCCGGCTCGCGGCTTGGCAGCTTTTGTCCTAAGACCGGATTAATCATGAACTTCGTCGCATTGCCCAATGCGTCGCGACGACGTTGAAGAATTGTCTGGGATCATCCACGGTGGGCTAATAGATGAGCACCTCGCCAGCGCACTCGCCATTGCAGACGGCATTTTGCGCGCTGTATCGCTCCTTGCCGATGTACCTGGCCGATGCCACTGCCGGGAATCCGCTACCGAACGCAGACGTCGAGAAGACCCTACAGCGGATTGTGGCCGACCAGCGCGCCCTGACCCAACGTCTGGGCGAACTCGTGATCCTACGCGAGGGCAAAGCCGACCTAGGTGGCTATTCCATGGATTTCACCGCCGCGCACTTCCTGGACAGTGAGCGATTGTGCCACGACCTCCGCGAAAACCAGCGAGCCCTCGTGGCAACGCTCCAGCGGTGCGCCCGCCAATTGGTCGACGACCCGCTCGGGCGAGCGTTGGTGGAAGAATCGCTGG
>CAYSXM010000082.1:0-10385 GCA_964434905.1 uncultured Pirellulales bacterium
GCCGTACATGCACGATGGCAGTCAAAAAACCCTGGCGGAAGTCGTCGAGTGGTACAACAAGGGGGGCCATCCGAACCCCCACCTCGATGCCAAGATCAAGAAGCTCGAACTGACCGATCAAGAAAAAGCCGACCTCGTGGCGTTCATGGAAGCCTGCACTGGCGCGTTTCCCAAAGTGGAAACAGCGCGGCTGCCCGAATAGCACGCCAGATGTGCCCGGTGGCCGCACAGCGACGGGGCGGGTACCATGCGGCGCATGCGTTTAGGCGTTTTTGGCGGTAGCTTCAATCCGGTGCACTACGGCCACTTGCTACTGGCCGAGTGTTGCCGCGAGCATTGCAGGCTGGACGAAGTCTGGTTCATGCCCGTGGCGCTGCCGCCCCACAAACCGGCCGACGAATTGATCGACGCCGCGGACCGAGTGGCCATGCTCGAACTGGCCGTGGCGGGCCACGATCGGTTTCGAGTTTCCACGCTGGAAATCGACCGGGGCGGAATGAGCTACACGGTCGACACGCTCGAGGCGCTCGCGGCCCAGGTGCCCGCCCGTCAACTTTATTTGCTGCTGGGCGCCGATTCGCTCCGCGATCTTCCACAGTGGCGAAATCCCCAGCGCATCTGCCAGTTGGCGTTGCCAGTCGTGGTGCGGCGCGCCGGATTGCCCGTCCCCGATGTTTCCGTGCTGGCCCCCTTGACGACCGCCGCACGGCTCGCCGAAATCGCGCAAGCCCAGGTGGAAATGCCGGGCATCGAGCTGGCCAGCCGCGAGCTGCGTCACCGCGTGGCCCTGGGCCAGAGCATTCGCTATCGGGTGCCGCGCGCCGTCGAGCAATACATCGCGGAGCGGGGATTGTATCGAACCGGACCACGTTCGGCCGGGTAGCTGCACCACACGCTGGGCTGGGCCAGTGCCGTAGCGACCGGCGGGCGGGTATCCTACGCGATATGATCTTGCTTTGCGTCTCGCAACTGGTGAAGCATTTTGGGCCAGAGCCGGTCCTCGACGGCGTGTCGTTCGAGCTACGGCCCGGCGACAAAGTGGGGTTGGTCGGCCCCAACGGCGCTGGCAAGTCGACGCTGCTGCGCATCGTGGCCCGGCTGGAAGAGGCCGACCAAGGCCAGGTTATCTTGCACGGCTCGGCCAAACTGGGCTATCTCGAGCAGCACCCCGACTTTCCTCCCGGCGCCACCGTCTGGAATGAAGCCGCGGCGGGCCTGGCCGATCTGACAGAGCTGGCCCGGCAAGCGGAAGAAACCGCCTCGCAAATTGCCGCCAGCGAAGACGCTGACGAACGCCGCCGGCTGGAAGTGCGCTTCGACCGTTTGCAGCACGAACTGGCCAGCCGCGATGCCTACCACCTGGACCACCAAATCGAACGGGTGCTCGATGGGCTGGGGTTCGCAACGGCCAGCCGCCAGCAGCCCGTCGAGCAGCTCAGTGGCGGCCAGCAAAACCGCTTGTTATTGGCCAAGCTGTTATTGTCGGCCCCGGAATTGCTGGTGCTGGACGAACCGTCGAACCATCTGGATATCGAAGCCACCGCGTGGCTCGAGCAGTTTCTGCGCACCAGCGACCAATCGTTGCTGGTAGTCAGCCACGATCGTTACTTTCTGGATCGCGTCACGTCGCGAACCCTGGAACTGTTCGACGGCACGGTCGACGACTATCCCGGTGGGTTTTCCGCCTACTGGCGGCTCAAGGCCGAGCGGCTCAAGGTGGCCGAGCGGGCCTTTGAAAAACAGCAGCTAGAAATCGCCAAGAACGAAGAGTTCGTACGCCGCAACTTCTCGGGCCAGAAACACGCCCAAGCCAAAGACCGCCAGAAGAAACTCGACCGCATCGATCGCATCGAACGCCCCCGAGCCATCGCTGCGCCCCCCATGGGCTTTGCCGCGGTCGAGCGCTCTGGCGACATCGTGGTGCGCGTCGAGCACCTGGCCAAAGCCTATGCACAACCCTTGTTCACCGACCTGTCGTTCGACGTTCTGCGCGGCGAGCGATGGGGCATCGTGGGCCCCAACGGCTCGGGCAAAACCACGCTGCTGCGCTGCCTGATGCGGGAAATTGCCAGCGACGACGGACGCGTTATCTTTGGTACCCGCGTGCGGGCTGGCTATTTCGATCAACTACTGACCGGCCTCGACTCGGCCGTGCAGGTGGTCGATGCCGTGCGGCCGCGGCACAAGGAGTTTACCGAACCCGAACGGCGTCGGCTGCTGGCCCGCTTCGGACTGCGCGGCGACCAGGTGTTTCAAACGGTGGGCAGTTTGTCGGGCGGCGAGCGCAATCGCACCGCACTGGCACGGCTCGCCGCCAGCGACGCGAACTTGCTGTTGCTCGACGAACCGACAAATCATCTCGACCTCTGGGCTCGCGACGCGCTGGAACGTTCGTTGGGCGAATTCCAGGGGACGGTGATTCTGGTGAGCCACGACCGCTATTTTCTCAATCGCGTGTGCGATCATCTGCTCGTCGTCGAACCCCACCGCTTTCGCGTGATCGAGGGCAACTACGATACCTATTTGCACTTGGCCGCTGGGGACCGCACGCCCCACGCGGCGCAAACCGCGGATCCCGGCACGGCACCAAGTGTCGTTCCCACCGGCCACTCCGGCGCGACCCCCCGGTCGAAGCGCAAGTTTCCCTATCGCAAGGTGGCCGACCTCGAGCGCGACATTTTCGAGCGCGAACAACGGGTGCAAGAACTGCAATCACAACTTTCCCAGCCCGACGTGCTGCGCCAAGGTGACCTGGTGCGCCGCGTGCAACAAGAACTGTCCGACCTGCTAGCGGCACTGCCGCCGCTGTACGAGCATTGGGAAGAAGCGGCGAAATTAAATTAGCAGGCTCCACCTGGCCCCGCGGATTGGTGTTTCGGGGCGAGTCCCCACATGGTTTGGCTGGAGCCGCCGCGGGTGCAGCGGGTGCCGCGGGGGCACTCGCCGCGGCATTTTGTTGGCCAATCTGGGGGGGCCCGATTACGATCGATTCATAGTGTGAGGCCGTAGCTCCCATCGGCCCCGACCTTGCGGAGAATTTCTCGTGCCGATCAGCGTTACCTGTCCGGGCTGCCAATCAAAGCTCAACGTTAAAGACGAACTGGCCGGCAAACGCGTTGCGTGCCCCAAGTGCAAAACCGCGCTGGTCATACCGGGCGGCGCTGGGGCTGCTGCTGGCAGCGCTGCGTCCCGGGCAGCCGTATCGCCGCAGCCTGCCCCAACTTCCACAGCCGCCACTAGCAAAGTCGCCGTGCACTGCGCCGCGTGTGGCGCCACCATGCAGGCCGATGCCTCGCTGGCAGGGCGAACCGCCAAGTGCCGAAAATGTGGCCAGCCGGTGAAAATACCAGGGCCTCAAACCACCACCATCGTGGCGCCCTCCAAGCCCCAGGCCGCGAAACCCCAGGCACCGTTGCCGCCGTTGCCCATGCCGGGCGAGGAATCGCCATTCGATCCGTTCGATCTCGAGCCCATGTCGGTGGCGCCGCCAGTGGCCGCGCCACCACGTGCGGCCGCCCCCAAATCGCCACCCGCAAAGACGGCCGCCAAAGGTGCCCCTCGGGCGGCGCCCTCCAAACCCTTGCCGTCGAAACCCGCCGCGCCGCGCCGCGGCGCCGGCAGCCCGCCCTCCGACGATGGCAGCGTCTCGAACGTAACGCTTCCCAGTTCCGGTGCCCTGGCCAAGCTGCTGGCCCGACTGCGCGGGTCGGGGGTGAAAGTACAGGTTGGTTGGGGGCGCTTGCTAACGCGTGTGGCATTGCTGGGCGCGCTGCTCATAGGTGGCTACTTTGCCTATGGCAGCTTTGGCTGGATCAAGCAACAAGTCATGGGGTTGGCCGGCAATGTGGAAATGCCCGATCTGTCGGGTGTGGAATTGCCGAACTTGAACCAGGCGCCTGCCGACTCCGCGCCCGCTCCGCCGCCAGCGCCGAGTGGGCCACGTCCTGCGGTCCAGGCGATGGTTACCCAGTTCGGCACCGAGAAGGTCGCCACGCTGGTCGTCACCGACACGTCGGGCCGCAATACGGCAGCCATGTACGAGGCAGCAGCCCGCGGGCTGGCCGATGAACAACCTGGTTTACTCGATGTGTTTGGTACCGGCAGCGCGTGGACGATCAGCTTGGCCCCCGTGGTAGATCTGGAAGTGTTGCGGGGCAAGATCACCTTTGGCACCGTGGGCGAAGTGAACACCGACCAGCGGAGCATTGCCGTGAGCGTGACAACGCCGCTGCCACCGCCTCAGGTGGTCGCCGCTCCGACGGCGCCGGTCGATCCGCTCGACGAGGCGCTCGAAAAACTGCAATCTTCGGCGGTACCCGACCGCGTGGCCGGCGGCAACCAAATCGTGCAATTGCCCCCCAACGATCGCCAGCGCGAGGTGGCGGCCGTGCTGGAAGATCTGGTGCAGCACGACGCGGAAATGCCGGTCCGTGAAATCGTGGCCTTGGCGCTGAAAACCTGGGCCGACGCCGACAGCGTGCCGGCCATGATCGCGGCGATCGACCCCGGCACCAAGCGAGTTCGCGAGCACCTGTTCCGAGCGTTGGTACGCCTCAAGGCCGATGCGGCCGCCGAGGTGGTGGCCAAGTACCTGGTGCCGGCCGACGAGCGAGGCCTGGCGGCCGAAACCTTGGTTCGTCTTGGCCTGGCGTCGGAAAAACCCACCATCGACCAATTGAGAAACGACGACTGGGGGGTGCGCTACCAGGCGGTGCGGGTATTGCAGCAAATCGGCACGAAACGCAGCTTCGCGCCGCTCGACCGACTGGTGAAAAAAGATCCCTCGCCTGACGTGCGAACCGTGGCGGGTGAAGCTATCGCGGCAATTGCCACTCGATATCGCTAACTTCGCGAAACGGGCCGCTCGTAGGTGCGGTACCGTGTTTCGCCGGCTGTGGACGCGCACGTCCGAAGTGCAACTGGCCCGTGCCCCTACGGTGCCAATTCCCTTGAAGGGAGGGTATTCCCTCGCTACAAGAGGCTTTAGCATGACCCGGCACGGCTAGGGAACTGCGGCACACGACAATCGGACATGGCCGGCGCGATCCACGGCAAGTTCTCGGCGGTTGCCACCTGGCAACCTGCCCGCAGCGATTCAGGGAGGGATGCAAGATGGCGCTCGGGCGTCTTGGTTTTCAGCGCGCGTGGGGCAGGACCGCTCCCCGTCGCACTGCACGCGGTCCGCGCAGCCGTCGGCTGGCGATCGACCATCTCGAGGCGCGCTGCTTGCTTGCGGCGACACCGATCACCGGCGATTTGAAGGCCAATACCGAAATCAGCGGGGATCAGTTTTTTCCAGGCGTGATTACCACCGGGACGGGCGATGCCATCGTGGCCTGGCAGAGCCTGAGTCAATACGGCGTATTTTTCCAGCGCTATTCTTCGACCGGCACTCCGCTTGGCGACGAGACCGTGGCCAGCGAGAACACCCTGCCCACGGAATTTCTGGGTGGCATCGCCGCCGATGCGGTCGGCAATTTCGTGATGGCCTGGACTGCCGAGTCGGGAGGCGCGCCGCGGGTGTTTGCCCGCCGTTTCAACTCCTCCGGCGTTGGCCAAGGCAATGAGTTTCGTGTCGACACTTCGAACAACGGCGCGCAGTATCCGACCGTGGCGATGGCACCCGATGGCGATTTCGTGGTCACCTGGTACGGCACGGGAACCGACGACATGACCTATGGAGTGTATGCGCGCCGGTATAGTCCGGCCGGCGCATCTCTAGGAACCGCGTTCCGCGTGAATCAAACCACCGCCGGCGAGCAGCGTCTGCCCGTGGTCGCCATGGATGCCAGCGACAACTTTGTCGTGGTCTGGGAAAGCGCCGAACAAGATGGTAGCGGCGCGGGCATCGTCGCGCGGCGCTACAATGGCGCGGGCACCGCGCTGGGGAACGAATTTGTCGTCAACACCAGCACGGCGGGGGACCAAACCTTTCCCGACGTGGCCGTCGACCCCGCCGGAGACTTTGTAGTTTCTTGGCACGGCGCCGGCACCGGCGGCTCGGGCAACGATGTCTACGCGCGGCGATACAACTCGGCCGGAGCGGCCCAGGGGGGCGAGACCCGGGTCAATGCGACTTTGGCCGGCAGCCAAACCGTGGGTCGCGTGTCGCTCGACGCGGCGGGTAACTTTGTCGTGACTTGGTACAGCGACCAAACACCCACCGCGGGCCTCGATGTCTACGCTCGACAATTCAAGGCATCGGGCTTGGCAACCGGGCCCGAATTTCGAGTGAACGTCACGACCATCGATAATCAATCATTTGCCGATGTCGCGCTCGAAGCCGACGGCGATTTCATCGTGGCCTGGTCGTCGCTGATGCAAGACGGCAGCGGCTATGGAGTGTACAGCCGTCGCTATCGGAATGCCCTGCAGGGTGATGCCAACGGCGACGGTGTGGTGGGGGCCGCCGACTATGCCGTGTGGGCCGCGCAATTTGGTCAAAGTACCCCGGGACTGAGGGCCGATTTCGACGCCAATGGCAATGTCGGCACGGCCGACTATGCTCTGTGGGCGGCCAATTTCGGAAACTCAGGCGCCGGATCGGCATCGGGTGCGAACGGCCGAACCGCGGCCTCAGCGGAAGCGACCGCTACCCCGGCAGCCGCGGCAGGCCTATCTGCCCGAGTCCGTGCGATCGACGAAGTGTGGCGCCGCTGGTACCCGCCAGGCGCAGCCGCGCAGCAGGATCGTCCGCCCAGGCCATGGGAACACGCGTTCACGCCGTCGGAACCCGGAGAGTTCCAGGAGGCACGTCGTCAGACGTCGCGCCGCCGGTAGCTCGTCGCACGTCGAACCGCGAACCACAACTGGCCTACGACAGCGTGTACCAGTGGCGCGCCACTTCCTCGGCGTGAAACAGCATCCACTCTGCGCGGGTGTAAACGGCATGCCCCAGCAAGTGCTCGGCCATCGAGCCCTGGGCCGGCCCATAATCCACCAGCAGCGTGAGGCCTTCTTCGGCCACGCGGCGCCGTGCACGCAGATAGCCAGCCAGACCTGAAGAAGGCACGTCGCGTTGCAACAAGCGGTGCAGCCGCGAGTCGGCCAGCCGCACGCGTGGCGAGAGCCAGCCGGGCGACAGATTGGTGCCGGCGATGCCGAACCGTTGCACATAGTCACCTTCGGTGGCGTGCATCAGTTCGCCCAGCGTGGGGGGAAAATGGCCGTTGTCGGCAGGACGGGTGGGCGATCGATCGTTGACCAGGTGCAGCAAGCGCGCGTAGCCAGCCGTTTCCCAGCCATATCGCACGGGGGTGCCGAAGGTAACCACATCGAGCGACAATTGGGGCAAGATCGGCTCGGGCTGTGTCAAACGGTCGCGCGCCGTTTGCCATGCTGGCACGTCGGTCCAGTGCCACAGGGGCCATTGATAGTAATCGCGCGCCGCCGCGAAGAATGCGTCGATGGCCGCCCGATCGGAGCGCAGCAAGTTGGATAGCAGGGCGAACACGTTGCCAGCATGGCTATGTCCCCACAACAGCACCCGGTCACCCGGCTGCCAAGATTGGTCGGCAAGCTCGTTCAGCAGCCGGACGGCACCGTCGGCGCGTCCCAGGTGGTGGTTTTCGCTCGACCAACCGAATCGCTTCACACGGGGGCCGGCGCCCTTGGTTCCCCCCAGCGCCGATTCAAGTTGCCGGGCATAGGCATCGGTATAGTTACCCGTTTCGCCGGCCGCCATGTCGACAATCGACTTGTTCCAACTGCGCAGCAGGTCGGCGGCGCCGGGCAATAGTCGTGCCAACTCGTTATAAATACCCAGCGCGTCGGCACCCACGAAGGTGCCATGCACGAGGTAGATCACGCGCACGCCGGCAACGTTCATGCAGTGACCAGCGGCCAGCATGCGCCGCGCGAATTCGTCACTGCCGGCGCGCGGGTACGATTCCGGCGCGACGCGCCGCGGTGCCAAAGTGGGGGGCGTGTCCTTGTAGAGCTGATGGCGGAACCGATTGGCCCTCGGCATGGCGCTCTTTCCCTTGGTCGACGCGTAACTGCGGCATGTCCACCGGTTCGATCCCCAGCGTGCCAGTCCAAGATTCGAACGATCGACCGCCCCGTTCGTCTCCTTGAAAGAACGCCAAATAGGTCATCACGTCGGCCGGAATGAACTCGTGTTCACGGGGGGCGAACCGCGTTTGGCGATGCACTCGCCGCCAGGTGCCCGAATTGAAATACACCTGGTTCAGGACGTACCCCTCGGCATAGCTGGCGTCGAGCGGCACGCTTTCAGCGTCGTGCGTGTGACCATACACAATGTGCTTCGCGCGGCGATTGCGGAAATCTTGTTCTGCTAGTGCGTGCTGATAGTAAGAATCGTGGTTCGCGCCGCGCAGCTCGTTCAACCACCCCAGCACCGCGCTGGCCGCGCGCAGCGAGACGTTGCGGCTGAATTTTAGCGTGCGCTGCAACCCGTCGACCAGATCGTCAGGGCGCCAGGTATCTTGTTGCCGCACGTAAGGCAGTTCCAAGAATTGCTCGGCCAGGTCGTCCCACACCGCCTTGACCCGCCGCCGCTGCGATGGCAAGGGACAGGTGCGCTCCAACAGCCCGTCGAGCCACACGGGTACCAACAAGGTCGGCCGCACGTTGTCCAACTCGCGCAATCCGGCCAACGTGGCTGCCGGCAGCTCGCTGGCCAGATCGCGATCGACCGCCAGCGCGAATCGATTCAATAACTCGATCACGATCGCGTCGCCCAGGCTGCTGGCGTCGCGGTCGCCGGTGAAATTAAAGGGATCGAAAATATCTCCGTGACGGGCGAACACCCGGTGACGCCGCATCACGCCCAACAACTCTTCGTTTTCAGCAGGGTCGTGCGGAAACGGCTCGTCGGCCCGGTTGGCCAAGCCCATTTGGCGCACAACGGTCTGACGCAACTGGTTGAATCGTGGTCCGCGCAGATGGAAAAACCAATCGTGGTTTCCTACCAGATAGTGGAGCTTCACCTCGATCGGCTGCGCTGCCGCGTCGCCCGCCGGTCGCCCGGCCTGGCTGGCCGCCGGTAGCGTGGGGGGACGCTCGCCGGCCAGCTTGCGCAACACCGCCAGCGCCGGCTCGTTGTGCCGCAACACGTCGTGGGTAATCTCGGTGACCAGCGACGCGAACTCTGCCTGGCCCTGGTTGCTCCAAGGCCGAACCGTGTCGTGCGCGTTCCAGCGCGCCGAGCGGATGATGTCGAGCACGTCGCCCAACAACACCACGTCCACGCGCTCGATCGGCCGATAGCTGCCATCGGCACGCCAGGATGCCGCTTGCGAAAGGTCGCGCACCTGGTCCGCGAAGATCGCGAAAGCATTGGGTGAAATCGTGGCGCCACCGGTGCCATCGGTTAGATGCAGATCGCTGACAATTACCAGCATGGCAACGTCCTTGTTGCAGTGGCGCGCCCGGCAACTCCCCCCGGCTTAGGGCCCTGTGCTGATTATCGTCCGTGAAATGCCCGGAAAATGAGTAGGACCATTTCCAACCGGCGAACTAGGCAATTCAGGCATTCTGGGCAGATGCTCGCGGAAGTTGTTTCGGTTGAGGCTAGTGGAACGTCAACCCAGCTTGGCTGGGTGGCGCGAAACGACCCCAAACCCGCAACGGGTTTGGGGCAAACAACTTCTCGTGCAGCGGAAGTTTCCTCCGATTCGTCAAAGGGCGACGGTCGCCGCACGAGGGGGGAATACATACACCAGATGCCACGCCTGGCGCTGCTGCAGACCGACAACTGCCAAGTTGGTCGTGGACTTGGCACCCTCGCTCTAGCCGCCGGTTGAAGAATTCGACCGGCTGTTAGGCCATTTGAGGCCAACGGCGGCCCGTGGTAGAACGGCCCCGCCCGACCCGCCTGGAGTGCATGGCGCCCTGGCTGGCAGGTCGGATTGGCCGAGTTTGGAGATACCTGGCGATGCCCCGCAGGATAAGTTGCCTGGCCCCCACCTGGTGGGACTATACGACGCTCGACGAGCACTTGCTGAGCGCCGCCGCGGCGCTCACACCCGAGCAAGTGTGGGGTCTGTCGCGCGAGGGATTCCAGGTGCGGGTCTACGACACGCTGGAAGATTTCTACCTGGCCGAGGCGCTGGAATATG
Source organism: uncultured Pirellulales bacterium (assembly GCA_964434905.1). GTDB lineage: Bacteria > Planctomycetota > Planctomycetia > Pirellulales > CAYNRE01 > CAYSXM01. Next base: position 10,083 of record CAYSXM010000082.1, read on the forward strand.
TGCAGGCGTGGCGCGCTTCGACCGCTGACAACCCGGTGGGCGTGTGTGGACCGATTGGCCCCACCGAGCAATTGCCGTTGGTGGCCAGAATTGTCAACGACCTGGGGCTCGATGTTCGTCACGGCCATTTTTGGGGCATGGACGAATGGTTTCTCGATGGCCGCGAGGCGCCTGAGTCGCACCCGTTATCGTTTGCCCGGGCCGACCGCGAACTCTGCTTCGACCGCATCGATCGCCGCCGGCGGATGCCCGACTCGCACATTCACTTCCCGCGTGCGGACTTGGCCCCCTTCCTGTCCAGTT
>CAYSXM010000083.1:0-10372 GCA_964434905.1 uncultured Pirellulales bacterium
GGGTCCCTCGCGGCAATCGCCCGGACACGGCGCCAGATAACAAATCCGCAAACTTTCATCCGCCTCGCGAAGCGCGGCATCGCGTCGAGCGCGCGGTTGCGGATCGTCTCTGGGTGGGGTTTTGCCCAATTCGGCAAGTCGTCTGGGCAAGTGTGCGCTGGGGCAAGCTACCTTTTTCTTGAACCGCCCCCTCACGGGGTTGCCAGGCGGCTTCAACCTGGATGATTCAGGAACGTCGTCGCGAGGAATCGCAGGTGTTGTGGTTTCCAGGGAAGTCGTGGTCGGCCCGCAGAGCGAATCGGTGACTACGCGAGTCAGCGGCGAGGGCGGTGTGGCGCCCAGGTGAACCCCCGGCTTGGCTGAAGAAGGCTCATGAAGTACCCGAGCTGACGTGCCGCGGTGGTAGCCAACACCGTTGCAGAAGCGATTGCAGGAACAGCATTCATGATTTACGAGTTCTGGGAAAACTTTCGCCACAACTTGTTCAAGCCACTGTTGTTGTTTTTCTACATGGGGTTCTCGGTCCCCTTGCTGGGCGTGGCGTTCGAGTTCCCCTATGTCATCTACCAAGGGCTCACCGTCTATCTGCTGATTTCGATCGGCTGGCACGGTGGCGAGGAACTCGCCGCACTCGATCCGCAACTGCTGGGCAATGCGCTGGGGTTCATGGCGCTGGGGTTTGCCGTGAACTGCATCATCGGCCTGGTGGCGTTTGGACTATTGCGTGGGTTCACCGGTTTGCGGCGCATCGACGCCGCCACGGTGGCGGCCTACTACGGCTCGGACTCCGCAGGTACGTTTGTCACCTGTCTGGGCGTGTTGAGCGCGGCGAATATTACCTATGCACCCTACATGCCGGTGCTGCTGGCCGTCATGGAGATTCCCGGCTGCTTGATCGGACTGTTGCTCATTTCGCGTCTGCGTGGTCAAGGGATGGACGCCTTGGGAAACATGCCCGGCGAGCCCGGCTACGATCCCCAAGCGCAGGCCCCGGCGATCGAAGCGCACGAGCACGCCGGCCGGCACACGGCGACCGCCGGACATGCGGCCAAAAAACCTGGCGGCTTCAATCTCGAATTGGTACGCGAGGTATTCCTCAACCCCGGGCTGTTCCTGCTGTTTGGCGGCATCACCATCGGGTTTATCAGCCGTTTGCAAGGCCACCAGGTAACCGACCCTGACGACACGCTGTTTGTCGGTCTGTTCCAGGGCATGCTCTGCTTGTTCCTGCTAGAGATGGGTATTACCGCGTCACGCCGGCTCGCCGATTTGAAGACCGCAGGCTGGCGTTTTATCGCATTCGCCCTATTGGCACCCAACGCGTTTGCCACGTTTGGCATGTTGTCCGCGCACGTGTTTAGCCACGCCACGGGTAAGCCGCTGGAACTGGGGACCTATGCGCTGTTCGCGGTGCTGTGCGGCGCGGCGTCGTACATTGCCGTGCCGGCGATTCAGCGAATTGCCATTCCCGAAGCCAGCCCCACGTTGCCCTTGGCTGCCTCGCTAGGCGTTACGTTCAGCTACAACGTAACGATCGGCATTCCCGTTTACATTCAGATTGCCAAGGGCCTGCTCGCCGCGTACCCCGTGGGCGCCTAGAGCGCCGTTAGCGCCACGTATTCAGGCGCCAAATTCTCCGTCCGCCTAGGATGCAGGCGCCAGGGCTGGCAGATCTCGCGGCGCTGGCTATTGCCTCATCGTGCCGTGTCAATGAATTGCGGAGTCGTCACGGCAGAACTGCAAATTCGGGTTCTGAAAGCGGCATGCTCAATACACCTGCGCCAATGCTAGGCACCGCAGGGCACCTTCAGTTCCGCCAGCGCATCGCGCGTGGCGACTATCAGGCGACGGAAGTCGTCGGGAAACACATGACCGATCGTCCCCACCCGAAACGTTTCGGCCTGGCTGACCTTGCCGGGGTATAGCACGAAGCGACGCCGTTTCATCGCTTCGTAGAACCGTAGGAAGGTAAAGTGCGGCGAGTCGGGATACACAAACGAAGTGATGATCGGCGACCGTAACGGTGACGGCAACAGGGGTCGCAAGCCTAGCGATTCGTAACCCGCGACGAGCACCTGATGGTTCTCGCGATAGCGAGCGAATCGCGCGGGCACGCCCCCCTCAGCGTCGAGCTCGACCAAGGCCTGCGCGAAAGCGCGCACCGTGTGCGTGGGCGAGGTAAATCGCCATTTGCCGTTCGATCGCTCCATTTCGCGCCATTGGTCGAACAGATCGAGACTGAGCGAGCGAGCCCAGCCGGAAGAGCGCTCGATCAATTCTCGCCGGACGACAACCAGGCCAAACCCTGGAACTCCCTGCAGGCACTTGTTGGCCGACGAGATCAAGGCGTCGGCCGAGAGAGCATCCATCGACAGCGGCAACCCACCGAACGACGACATGGCGTCGACCAGGAACACGCGCCCCAGCTCTCGGCAGATTTGTCCGACTTCAGCGGCCGGGTTGAGCATGCCGGTGGTTGTCTCGCAGTGAACCATGGCCACGTGCGACAGGCCGGGCTCGCGCTCGAGTGCCGCGCGCACTGCCAGTGGGTCGGGCGACTCGACCTCGGGAACCGACAACACGCGATGGTCGATTCGCAGCCGCTGGGCAATCTGCGCCATCCGCGATCCATAAGCGCCGTTGTTTACCACCAGCAGCTTGCCAGCAGGTGGAATCAGACTGCCCAGCGTGGCCTCTACCGCGAAGGTGCCGCTGCCTTGCACCAGCACCGAAGTGTAATCGTCTGCGGCGCCGGCCAAGGCCACCAGACGCTGTCGAATGCCGGTGACGATGCGATTGTAGTCATCGTCCCAGGTGCAGTAGTCAAACAACATCACGCGCTTCACGGTAGGCGACGTGGTCAATGGGCCCGGCGTGAGCAATAGATAGGGAATCTCGTCGTCCATGCGGTTGGCCTTGTGCCCCAGGGGCTAGCATCTCGACTTCAGCCGGTTGGAACAGGCGACGTGCCGCTCCCCCGCTCGGGGCAGTTGGTCGCTTACCGGTCACGGTTGTTCGCCACACAGCAGCCGGTCTTCCAATCGCATCACCAGGTCGGGCAAATCGGCGATCGATTCAATCACCTCGTGGGCGCCCGCCTCGCTCAACGTGCCTCGCGCGGCATGCCAGCGGTGTGTTTTCTCTGCCGCTGGCAGTGCCTCCCAATCTGCCAGAGTCAGCCCCACCTCGCTGCCCGTCCGTGCGACCCCGGCCGACCACACACCCGCATTGCGACCTTCGGCGATATCGGGCACGGTATCTCCCAGCTTGAGGACTGCCGCCGGGGGAAACACCCCTTGCGATTCCATGTGGCGAAAGACCATCCACGGCGCTGGCCGACCTTGAGGCACTTCCGAGGCACATAGCATCGCGTCGGGCACATAGCCTTGCTCGCGTGCCGCCGTGTAGCACAGTTGGGCCGCCTCTTGAAAATATCCGGTCGTGGTCACCACCTTGATCTCTCGTGCCCTCAGCCAAGCAACGACTTCCAGTAAGCCGGGAATCAACCGGCTGTGCTCGTGGACACAAGCCAACTGCAGGGGGGTGAAATCGGTGGTGAAAATCCGATCCACGTCGGCTTCGTCCGGCAGCTTGCCATGCGCGGTCCTCCAGCGGCTGGCAATCGCAGGTTGCGCAAGCAGCGCGCGCAAATGGTCGCGTTTGTGCAACCCCATCGGCCCCCGCGCTTCGCTGGCCGAGATCTCCACGCCGTGGCGGCGCAGCGATTCGATAAACGGCGCCAAGGGGGCAAAACAACCGTGGTCCACTGTGGTGCCGGCCCAATCGAGCACCACCATTCGCAGCCCACCTTGGTATTTCCACTGTGCCATCGCCGTGAGTTCTCGCTGCCGGTAATCTTCGATCGCACGGGGCCCCGCAGGCCGAGGTTTTACCCCATCCGCACGCCAGGTCAATCGACCGCGTGCTGACCAGCAACTGGTGTGCGTTCGACCGTGGGAAATCGAGCTCGGCGTTGCTCGATGATGCGATGGGCGGCGCGATGCCGCGATTGAACGCCGGGCTGGGGCACGAAGCCACCCAACAGAATCAACGCCGACAGCGTCAAGACGGCGATGCGCTCGGGCAACCGTGTTTCCAGTGGCACGCTCGTAGTGTAGCGCCGCCCGGTAAAAATGCGAAAGTAGGCTTGCATTACCGCGATGCCGATCAGCGCTGCGGCAATCACCGCGGCCAGTCCGGTGTACGGATATACCTGGACCGCGCCGTCCACCAGCATCGAGGCGCCGACGAAACCAATCGTGCCGGGAAAACCCACGCTGGCCAGGCCGGTGAGCAAGAAACATGCCGCGAGCGTGGGTGTGTGGGGATACAGGCCGTGGTATTCCGCCAACGACAATGGCCCCGTGCGCGCCTCGATCGAACGTAGCGTCAGCCCAAACCCCGACAGCGACAATCCCACCGCGAGCCAGAGCGACAAGGCCCCCGTCAGGCCTACCAAGGTGGCGATTTCCAGACCCACCAGCACGAGCGAGGCCGAACTGAGGAACAGATAGCAGAAGAATCTGCGCGCCTCTTGTTGCACATTCGCCATGCCCGCCGCATAGACCGAAGTGAACAGCGAAACCACCGACACCACGCGGAGCATTTCCGTCGGCGCCACGGGCAACACCAACCGCACCATGGCATAGGCCCCCACCATGGGCGTAACGAACAAGAGCGCGGTGCCAAACGTGGCATTGGCAAACAGGTCGGTCATCCAGCAGTGCACCGGCGCCACGCCGCTGCGCAGCATGACCGCGGCCACCACGGCGGCTAGCCCGCAATGGTAGGCCCAACTGCCGGCCGGCGCGGTCTGAAACTGCCACCAGCCCCCCACCAGGCACACGGCAAACAGGCCCATGTGGCCCAGATAGATCCGCATCGACCGGCCGCGCGATCTCAGTTCAATGGCCGGAGGAATCGTGCCCAACACCAACAGCACGATCAACAGCCACGGCTCGCGGCAACTGAGCGTACCCAGCAATAGGCCGTGCGCAAGCAAGGCCCAGGCAAATGAGAAACGCTGGATCTTCGACCGCATCGTGGCCAACACCGTCAACAGAAACACCAGCGCGGCCAAGCTGGGTAGCGGCGCGTTGAACTCGTCGAGCGCCAAGGGAGGCATCAGCCCCCAGCCGCTCCAGAATCTCGCCGCGGTCTGTCCGATCGGCGCGTCGAGCCAGGCAAACTCGAGCCAGCCAAACAACGAACATCCGAGCGCCGCGGCCGCGGCCACCACCGCGCGCCAGCGTGCCGTTTCTGCGTCGCGTACACCCAGCAGCCAAAACAGGCCCAACAAAGGCGCAATGGTCGCCAGTTCGAGCCAGGGTAATTCCAAAGTCGTCATGGCCGCTCGTCGCTTCTAGGTGGCGCGAACCGTTCGGGCGGTCGAACTCCGGCCAGCCAATTGGTCCAGCGCCTCTCCCAGCGGTCGCACTGGCGAAACACCTCGATGACGGGCCGCACGACATAATCGTCGAGCAGCGCGTCGAGGTAGCCGCGTTCGAGCGCGAATCGATAAACCCAAGCCCGCCACCGCTGCCACTGCGAGCGCTGGGCCCCACGCCCGCCCGGCAGACGATCGCCGATGGCATCTTCCAGCAAGTGGTAATCGTGCAGCAAACTGGGGGCGCGCAAGAACTGCAACGTTCTCAGCGACGCGTGGCCGATAATGTGTACCAGTGGCAAATAGCGAAAGCCCAGCCCGATTTCGGTGACAATCAAGCCCACCTGGGTCAACGACGCATAGGCCAGCGCGCTTTTCACATCGGTTTGCACCCGTGCGATCAGGCTGGCAACGACCGCCGTCGAGAGGCCCATGGCGGTCACCTCGACGCACAGCCCAGGTGACAGATCAAGAATGGGGCTCACTCGCAACAGCAGAAACGCACCCAAGTGGACCGACAGCGCCCCGTAGAACACGGCGCTCGAAGGGGTCGGCCCTTCCATCGCACGCGGCATCCAGCCACACAGCGGAACCAGGGCCGACTTGCCGGCCACCGCCATCAGTAGCAATGTGCCCACCGAAAGTGCCTGGCCCGATGTCAGCGTGGCCTGGCCCGCCGGCCACGCGCCGGAGCCCATCAGGCCTTCAAACTCGCCTTCTCCGGTCAAATGGTGCAGCGCCACGGCGGCAATCAGAAATGCCGCATCGGCTAAGCGATAGGTGATCCACACCCGGGCGCCATTCTCTACCGGCTGCTGCCGATCCTGGAAGAACGCCACCAACAGGGCCGAGGAGAGTCCAACCAATTCCCAACCGGCAAACAACGCCTCGATGGTGTCGGAGGCCGAGGCCACGATCATGCCCAATAAGAACATCGACAGGAACACGTGGAACCGCAGGTACCCCGGCTCGCGGTGCATATACGTACTGGCGAACGTGCCGATGACGCCGACCAGCGTGAAGGTGAGTATGACAAACGGAATCGACAGCCGGTCGAACAGAAAGCTGGCCGTGTACTGAAAATGTTCGTCGGGCAGAATCACCCAGTTCCACAAGTTCAGCGTAACGTGCCGCTCGCCGGTCAACAGCATCAAGCCCAGCGCGATCAGGCCCGCCACCAGGCCGGCGCCGCACGCCGCGCGCAGGGCCACCGAGACCGAATCCTCCGGGGGCGAGGTGCCTGACAGCAGCGCCATGCCCAGCACGGCGACCAGCAACACCGGCGCCGCCACCATCACCAAGCAGAGCATCGTGAACAGCCAACCAACATCCATCGCTGCCAGCGCTCCTGTTGTTTCCAACCAATCTTAACGTCTCGGTCTAGTTCAAACCCTGCAGTCGCCCGGGTGAGTGCGCCGGCGGGCGGAGTCATTTCGGTGTGGTGGTCGCCCGCGCGACCGGCACTCTGGCAAACCCCAAGTCGCCGCGCCAGCCGCGATACCAATCGCCCGACGAGGCAACTTCCGGCAATTCTCTAGATTCGGGCTCGTAAGGCTGAAACTGTCCGGCGTGATACCACAACAGTTGCTCGCGCTCGGGGTCCAGCAAGGCCACCTGGACCCACTCGTTTTGCACTAACCGGCCGATGGTGTCGTTGGCCGCCATGATGCCCCGTACCGCCTCGGGCGTCGCTTCGATTACGAACAAGAGCCGCACGGGTTCGTGGATTTCGGTCATCTGCACCGGCAAGCCGGGGCGTAGGTCGCTGGCCGCTCCGTCCATCACTCCCAGTAAGGCCGTCACGTTGTGTGGCAGCTTGGTGCCGCAGCCCCAGCCGGCCGGGTCGACGAACGAAAAATAGTATTCCAAGTTGATGCCGCCGCAGACGGGTACGACGGCGCCGAGAATGCGTGCCAGAATCGCGTTCTCGGCGGTGTCTTGCGTGGGGTCGTACGATACCAAGAAGGCGCGCCGATCGCAGAACAAGCCTCGCGTGCGCTGGCGGCGACCCACAATGCAGATCGCATTCGTGGCATGGCCACATTCCGGGCGGGCCTGCGCCAGGTTCTCGGATCTCGCCTCGACATGTTGTAGCGCCGCTGCAGGGCTCAGCGACAGCTCGGCAGATTCGAACCGGCGACAGCGCTCCTGCGCGTTGTGCTCACGCGCGGTGTCCAGGCTACGCCGCAACGCGGCCAGGTCGTTGGTGTGCGTGGAGGGGAACGACTCGACGTCAAACAACTCGATCGAATCGTCGCAGGTGTTGTGATAGGCACCCACGAACAGCACATCTTGTGGAATCACCAGTTTTCGCTCAAACAGTCCGCGACGCACTCTCGGGTCGTTGGCCATCTGGGCGACCGCCCTCGCGTTGGGGCCGCCGCGTCCGCCACCACAGGCTCCGCAATCGTAAGCCGCCCGATGGGGGTTATTCAGACTTCCCGAGCCGTGTCCAACCAAGACCACCAACCGCGCGAAGCCGGATGTCAATCCAATGTCGCGAAGCACCCGTTCGACAATATCGGTCATTTCCTGCACGGTGAAACCCAATTGGTCGGGCTCCGGTCCCGGCGTGGGCGACGTGCGCTCCAATCGCAAACAAGTGCTGGTTGGGGCGCGTACAATCTTTCCCGCCGAGCGCCGCAGGCGTGAGGTCAGCCGTGGAAACAGCACCCGCGCCAAGAGGGGAATCGACGCCAACGGACCGGCCAGCGCTGTCAGGAATGCGCCCCCCGCGAAGCCGCGACTGCCTCGGTGCAGCCCGTGGGTTACCCGCCCGAGCACCACGCGCATCCGCGCCCGGCGTTCGTGCGAGGTCGCGAAATCTGCCACCACGTCTTCTTGCACGTAATGCTGGGGCCGAATGACCACGGGGCACAGCGGAAAGAAGTGTGCCTCGGCCGCGCCACGATAGTACATGGCCACATTGAAAAAACCGGCCACGCCAAACGTTTCAATGTCTGGCGCGATCTCTTCCAAATGCCGGCGGAACGACTCTTCGCGTTCGTCGATGCAAGTGACCACCTGCGCTCGCGGTAGCGTGGGTGACTCCGCGGGCCCGCGCTGGCCATGTTCGGTTACCGCGTCGAGCACCTGAACCCGGTACCGTCGCTCGTACGCCAGATGGTAAACGCGTCGGCGTTCCAGTTCCGAAAATTCCTCGATTTCGTGCAACAATGCGTGCCATCTTGGCCGTTCCAGACGTACCATCGCCGCAGGCGACCAACCTAACACCTGGGCCAACTGGAACACGACAAAGGCGCGCTGGTCGTGCGACGGGCCAGACCGCCTACGAGCGATTTTGTGGGTTGCGTCACGGTGCATGTCGGCCACGCTCTGGCCAGGCTTCCGAAAGCGACTCCAGGCGTCGGCCAACGCCAGCCGCTCGAGCAGTAGCCGCACGGCGAGCATTTCGACCAGGCTGCCGGGTGGCACTGGGCGCACAGCGCGGTCGGCACGCGACTCGATTTGCCACACCATGCCCCCCCAGCCGCGCAGCGCCAACATCGAGGTCTTGACGAATTCTTCTTCGTCGGCCGCGGCGATGCCCCACTCGGCCAGGCACTCGGCAATGAAGTCGAGCGCGCCGACGCCGTCTCGTCGCAGCCGCGCCACCAGCGGGCGCAGGCCATTCAGCCATATTGCCGGAGAACCCCACGGCTGATCGTAAAGTGCCAAGAACGACTGGAAAAATCCCGTCTCGCGCTCGGGTAGCGTCCAATCCGCCAACCCCTGATCGAGAAAACTGGCACAGAAGCGAATCAACTGTTCGTGAACCTTGGGGTCGGTATCCTCCCCGGTAATGGCGAGCAACCAGTCGCGCGGGCGAACGCCGAGTGTCTCGCGCGCAGCCGCCTGCGGCACGCCATGCACCCCCTGCCGGCAAATCTGCCACAGCAGGTTCAAGCAGAACGCTTCCCAGCGCTGCGTCGACCAGCGCTCGATGCGGTTGGCGCCGAATTCGGTGAACAATTCCTCGAGTAGTTGTTGCGTTCTTCGGTCACCCGCCGGAGCCCCTCGCTCGCGCCGCATATCTCGCATAACCCAGCGACGCGTTTCACCTACCAGTCGCTCTCGTTCGACCGGGGCCGCATCGGGGCGCATTCGTCGCAATGCCCCTCCCTCGGCCATGCACCAGGGTAGTTCCTCGTTCGATGGCAAGAGCAGCGGATGCTGAAGCATGGCCTGACGCAGCGCGAATCGAGAGGCCAGGTCGGCCACCATCTCCTGGCCGCTTGTGCCCAGATCTTCGGCCAGCACCGCGTCTAAATCGGCGAAGCGGATGCGCCCCCGAGAAATTTTCAGCCGATAGGTGTTCTCGTCGAGGTAAGGCTCGTTCCCAAATCGACGGGCCCCCTGCAACACTGCCTCGGCAAAGGGCAATTGCTCGAACGCGTGCAACGTATTGTGATGCACGAACACGTTGATCGGGCCCTGCGCTGGAAGCAGGTGCGCCGCGTGGTCGATCAACTCACCCAGGTGGTCGGCCCGCGAGGTAGATTCGTGCAACGGAGGCTCCGTCCGAAATGCGACGGCTCCAGACGGCAGGGTTCGCGACCGACACATGCCGGCCTACATGCGCGATGCTCGACTGGCTACTACCACCGCAGGTGTCGTGTCACCACCCAAGGTCCGGGTAACTCGGCACAGCGCACAGCACCGTGGCGCTCGCGACGATTCGGGAACCGCCGGCGGTCTTCGGGCGACAGGGTCCGGTTTGCCTTGGGGGGTGACGAATCGTCGTTCGCTCGCGTGCGGGGCACTGGCTGCTGGCAACCTCCAAACGCCGCCCTAAACCCTGGACCGCTCGATGTTTAGCGAGCGGGTAACCATCGGTCCTCGACCGGTGCTCGACCGGCGGCCGCGCAGCTTAGCGTTCTAGACTTTTCCCTGTCAAAGGGGAAGCCAGCGAATGTTACAACACCGTAACCTGGGTGAGCGTCTCGAAAGTAGGTGGAAAATCTGTTCTGCTGGAGGGGTGGGGCG
>CAYSXM010000084.1:0-10330 GCA_964434905.1 uncultured Pirellulales bacterium
AGGGGACAGTTTGAATTTGAGGGTCGCAAGACCTACGATACCGTTGGACGGGCAACCTGGGACGCTGGCCCCACCGGCAAGGCCCACGACCGCTCCGACCGGCACCAGAACATTCGGCGATCAGTCCTACACGCCATCTCGTGCCGAGTTTTGACGAACGACCAGAAGTGTCGCGGTGCCCGCAAAACGGTGCCCGCGACGGGCGAGGATGATGCCATGCGGGCTCGATGCGAGCGGCCGATCAGATTTCCAATTGTGGGCCATCGCTGTCCACGTTAACGGATGATCCCGCGCGCGATCCCACGTTTCGTTCCTCTTGTCTCTTCGTGGCGTGCCCACCGGCCCAGGTCGATTCTCGGCCCAGCATGCCCCGACCTCCGCCAGGAGCCCCCGCACCATGGCCTCCGACCCCACGCTCAAGGAACACCTGCCCGACCTGACACGTCGGATCGTTGAAACGTATCACCACCTTGGCTCGATCACGCACCTCGGGCACTGCCCGCTACCGCGCTACGCCCAGGTGATTGAAGTCATCGAGGATCTGAAGGAGATCATCTACCCGGGCTATCGCCGGCGCGAAGGCCTGCACCTGGGCAACGTGGTGTACCACGTGGGCGACCTGGTCGACAGCTTGCACGACAAGCTCACCCAGCAGATCTCGCGGGCGTTGCGGCACGATGCGGGGTTGCATCGCGCCTGCCAGCCGGAAGACATCGATTTCGACGCCTTAGGACAGGCCAAGGCAATCGAGTTCTTGGAACGGGTACCCGACATCCGCCAACGGCTAGCGCTCGACGTGCAAGCCGCCTTCGACGGCGATCCGGCGGTGAGCAACGTCGACGAGATCATCTTTTGCTATCCAGGCTTGGAAGCCATTACGGTGTATCGTCTGGCGCACGAAATGTATGGGCTGGATGTGCCCCTGATTCCGCGCATGATGACCGAGTGGGCGCACTCGAAAACCGGCATCGACATTCACCCAGGTGCACAGATTGGCGACCACTTTTTCATCGACCATGGCACCGGCGTGGTGGTCGGGCAAACCTGTGAGATCGGAAACTACGTTAAACTCTATCAAGGGGTTACCCTGGGCGCACTTAGCTTTCCCGTCGATGGCGAGGGCCAGCTCATTCGAGGCGTGAAGCGCCACCCCACCATTGAAGATCGCGTGGTCATCTATGCCAACGCCACGGTGCTAGGGGGGGCCACGGTAATCGGTCACGATTCCGTGATCGGGTCGAGTGTGTGGCTCACGCGCAGTGTGGCGCCGCATACCACCGTGGTTTTAGAGAAACCCAAGCTACGCATACGGGCCGAGCAAGAAGAGTTCGAGCCCGAGCCGAACTACAACATTTGAACCCGGCTGTTAGCTAGCGACCCCTACAGGTTCAAACTGCACGCACAGCACCACCCTGGCTGGGGGGCCATCTTTCCACAGTGCGGCCAACCAGGTGAGTTCCCTGGCGACACAATCCCAGTCCGACGTGCACAGGGCGCGCAGGGTGCGTCTCTCGACCGCGCTCGATTGCGTTTCGAGGATTTCGACAACCGGCAGGTGACAGTCGATCAGCACGGAACCGGCCTGATTGCCAGAGCCCGGGGTGGCTGCCGGGCGTCGCGAGCAACGCGTTTGCCAGATGCGGCAAGCGTGCATCGCCTGTCCATAGATTTCGGCGCGCCGACAGCAAGGCGTGCAGGCGAACCGCTCAAGTTCGGCGAATCTTCAGCAGCATGCCGGAATGCTTGGCGCACGGTGCGCCGCCGAGCGCCCCAGGGCACGAGCCCGCTCGCGACACGAGACGTCAGCGTGCGCGCTGGGCAACGCGTAACTGAGCTCGGGCCTGGCTGGTCAAGCGCTCGCGAATCGCTAACAGCTCCTCGCTATTCGCGGGCCGAGCACGCGCGGCGATTAGTTGCTCTCGTGCGACTGCGGCGTCGAGCTTCGTGGCAGGGACCGCCCGCTCGGTCATGACCGTAACGACATTGTCCACCACCTGCACAAAGCCGCCATCGACGTAGTAGCGAGCGACGCCTTCGGGTTGTCTCAATCGCATTTCGCCGAACCCCAGGCGGCCGATCAAGGGGCTGTGACCGGGACCGATGCCAATTTCACCGTCGAACAGCGGGAGCGCAACAAACTCCGCCTGACCGTCAAGAACCGTGGTCTCGGGTGTCACGACAATGCAATGCAGTTGGCTCATTTGGCCACCTTGGCCTGCTGCTTCTTCCACTGCTCTTCAGCCTGCTCGATGACGCCCACGTACATGAAGGCCTCTTCCGAGAGGTGATCCCATTTTCCGTCGGCAATTTCCTCGAAGCTGCGGATGGTTTCGGCCAACGGCGTCACTTCGCCCGCCTTGCCGGTGAACACCTCGGCTACCAAGAAGGGCTGCGACAAGAATCGCTCCATGCGGCGTGCCCGATGCACCACCAGGCGATCCTCCTCGCTCAACTCATCCACACCCAAGATAGCGATAATGTCCTTCAATTCGCGATAGCGTTGCAAGGTTTTCTGCACCCGGCGGGCAATCGCGTAGTGGCGGTCACCCACATAGGTCGGATCGAGAATCCGGCTCGACGAGGCCAACGGATCGACGGCGGGATAGATCCCCTTTTCGGCGATCGACCGTTCCAGATAAATGAATGCGTCGAGCTGACCGAACGCGGTGGCAGGCGCGGGGTCGGTCGGGTCGTCGGCCGGAACGTACACCGCCTGTACCGAGGTAATGGCACCCCGGTTGGTCGACGTAATCCGTTCCTGCAAGGCACCCATTTCAGTTGCCAGGGTCGGTTGGTAACCCACGGCAGACGGCATGCGACCCAACAGGGCCGACACCTCGCTGCCTGCCTGCGAGAACCGGAAAATGTTGTCCACGAACAGCAGCACGTCGGTGCCGGTCGAATCGCGGAAGTACTCCGCCATCGTCAACGCCGACAAAGCCACCCGCAGCCGGGCGCCGGGCGGTTCGTTCATTTGTCCGAACACCATGCAAGTTTGTTCGAGCACCGCGCGCCCGGTTTGGCCGATTTTAGTTTCCTGCATTTCCAGCCACAGGTCCGTCCCTTCGCGGGTGCGTTCTCCCACGCCTGCGAACACGGAAAAACCGCCATAGGTGCTTGCAATGCGCGCGATGAGTTCGGTCAGAATTACCGTTTTTCCCAAACCGGCACCGCCGAACAATCCGGCCTTGCCACCGCGCACGAAGGGGGTCAACAGGTCGATCACCTTGATGCCGGTCTCAAAGACCTCGGTCTTGGTCGACAATTCGGTGACCGGCGGCGCATCGCGATGGATGGGCCAATAGGCGTCGGCCGTAACCGGCCCTCGCTCGTCGATCGGTTCGCCTACCAAGTTGAACACCCGGCCCAGCGTACCCTTGCCCACGGGCACAGAGACCGGTGCGCCCGTATCCACGCAAGCCTGCCCGCGCATCATGCCATCGGTGCTGCCCAAGGCGACGCAGCGCACACGGCCACCCCCCAGGTGCTGCTGCACTTCGCCCATCAGGCTGAGCTTCACCCCTTTGTGATCGGAAGTGATCCGCACGGCATTGAAAATCGTGGGGAGCCGGTTTTCCGGAAATTCCACATCGAACGTGGACCCAATCACTTGAGTCACGCGGCCGATGTTCGACGAGTCTTTTGCAACGGTTGCCATGGTTCTACCGCGTTCTGGTCCAGGTTCGATTGGGTTCGCTAAGTACAGTTTTTGGTTTCGGGGCGCGGCCGCCACACGGGTCACCGCCGGCCAGCCTGCCCGGCTGGACTTCGTGTGCAGCCAGCAGGTTACGACTTGAGGGCTTCGACGCCTCCCAATACTTCCAGTATCTCGCTGGTAATCTGCGACTGCCGGGCGCGATTGTAGGTCATCGACAGTCTCTTGATGAGCGCATCGGCATTTTCGGTGGCGCGTTTCATGGCCACCATCCGCGCCACCTGTTCGCTGACCGCCGCATCCAGGAAACACTTGAACAGCCGCACCTTGAAGCTGGTCGGTACCACTTCTTCCAAGATACTGGCCGCCGAAGGCAAGAATTCGTACATCCGTTCGCCGGAACGCTGGGGCGGCGCAGCGCTCGCGGCGGGCGTTTTCTGTTTGCCGTCCGCACTGCCCAGCGCCAGAGTGCCCAGCGGTAACAACGTTTCGACGGTCGCCACCTGCCGCCCCACGGTTTCAAACCGGGTGTAGACCACGTCTAACCGATCGATGGCCCCGGTGACATAGGCCTCGAGGTACCGATCGGCCAAGAGCGACACTTCGTCGAAGCGCGGCTTGTCCTCGAAATGCGTGTAGCTGGTCGCGGGCACAATGCCGCGAAACTTGAAAGCCCCAATACCGCGCTTGCCCGACAATTCCAGTTCGACGCGTGGCAGGCTGTCGGTCAACTCGCGATAGCGCTGCAAGGCCAGGCGCTGCACGTTGCCGTTGTAGCCACCGCACAGACCTCGATTGCCCGACAACACCAACAGCGTGACTGCCTTGGTCTCGTCGCGCGATTCCAGCAGCGGGTGGCTCACCTCGAGCCCGCTTTGCGCCAGGTCGGCCACCAAGGCGGTGATGCGCCGGGTATACGCAGTCGCGGCGTGCGCGCGGTCCATGGCCTTCTTGAATCGCGCGGTGGCGATCAATTCCATGGTGCGCGTAATCTTGCGGATATTACGCACCGCTTTGCGGCGACGGTCGAGTGCCCTGGCCTTGGCCATGTAATGATTCCTGGACGCGCCGCTGGACTAGGCCTTGGCCTTGGTGGTGGCGAACCGCTTTTGGAACTCGCCAATCGCCGCTTCCACCTGCCGGGTGGTGTCGTCGTCGAGCGACCGCGATTCAACCAGCCGATGACGGACTTCCGATTTCTCTTCACGCATGAACTTCAGGAAGCCTTGCTCCCACTCGGGTACGCGCGCCAAAGGCACCTTGTCCAGATGGCCGCGCGTGCCGGCGTAGATGCTCAGCACCTGGTCGAATACATCCATCGGCTGGAACTGCCCCTGCTTGAGCAGTTCCACCATGCGATAGCCACGGTCCAGCCGGGCCTGGGTCGCCGCGTCCAAATCGGTACCCAATTGGGCAAACGCTTCCAGCTCGCGAAAAGCCGCCAGGTCGAGCCGGAGCCCACCGGCAACCTTTTTCATAGCCGGAATTTGCGCCGCACCGCCCACCCGCGACACCGAAATACCCACGTTCATGGCGGGTCGCTGTCCGGCAAAGAACAGGTCGGGCTGCAGGTAGATCTGACCGTCGGTAATCGAAATCACGTTGGTGGGAATATACGCCGAGACTTCCCCTTCGAGGGTTTCGATGATCGGCAACGACGTGAGCGAACCGCCCCCCAGTGCCTGGCTCAGCTTGCAAGAGCGTTCGAGCAGCCGGCTATGGCAGTAGAACACGTCGCCGGGAAACGCTTCACGACCCGGCGGCCGCCTCATCAGCAGCGACAACTCGCGATAGGCCACTGCTTGTTTCGACAAGTCGTCGTACACAATCAGCGCGTGCTCGCCGCGGTAAGTGAAGAACTCGGCCATCGCGGTGCCGGAATAGGCCGCCACGTATTGCACGGGTGCCGGGTCGCTGGCGCCCGCCACAATGACGGTGGTATAGTCCATGGCGCCTTGCTCGCGCAGCGACTGGACCACGTTGGCAATGGTCGATTCCTTCTGACCGATGGCGACATAGAAGCACTTCACGCCGCTGTGCTTCTGGTTGATGATGGTGTCTACGCCGATCGCCGTTTTGCCGGTCTTGCGATCACCGATTACCAATTCACGCTGGCCGCGGCCGATCGGTGTCATGGCGTCAATCGCCTTGATACCGGTTTGCAGCGGCTCGCGCACCGGGTGGCGATACGCCACGCCGGGGGCCATCGTTTCGACCGGCCGCCGATCCGCGGTGACGATCGGACCCAGGCCGTCGAGCGGGTTGCCCAAGGGATCGACCACGCGTCCGATCAGGGCTTCGCCGACCGGCACGCTCAGCAGTCGGCCGGTGCTGCGTACCTCGTCGCCCTCTTTGATCGTGCGGTAATCGCCCAGCACGATGACGCCCACGGAATTTTCTTCCAGGTTGAACGCCATGCCCTGCACGCCGCTGGGAAAATCGACCATTTCGCCGGACATCACGCCCGACAGGCCGTAAACCCGCGCGATACCGTCGCCTGCCTCCAGCACCCGTCCGACTTCACGGACGTCGACATGAGACCGGAAAGTCTCAATTTCCTGCTGGATGACTGAAGCGATCTCGTCCGCTTTGAATTTCATGGATGCTCCTGTTCAGCATCTGAGTACGCAGATGTTCTAGCTGTGTTGCTACCGAACCATCGACCACCTGGTCGCCCACGCGCAGTACAAGCCCACCGATCAGGTCCGAATCGACGTGCTCGCCGAGCATCGGCTCGGCCCGCAACCACCCTCGTAAACTATCCACCAGCCGTTTCCGGCCGGCGGCATCCAAAGGCACCGCCGTGGTCACTTGAACACGCACGCGCCCTTCCGATTTGTCCCACAATTCGCGCGCCACTTTGCAGATTTGTCGCAAGCAATCCAACCGCCCGTGTCGGGCCAGCACCTTGAGCGCGTCGAGCACCAACGGCGACGCCTGGCCGGCCAGCGCGCGATCGAGCACACGGAGCTTGTTCTCAAGCGGCACCACACCCGAGGTCAGCATGGCCTCGAAACCGGGAACTCGAGGCAGCACCACGGTCACAAACTCGTTCAACTCGGCCAACAGACCGGCGACTTGGCCCGCGCGCTGCCACGCACCCAAAAAGGCCTGAGCATAGGTCGTGGCGACCGGGCGCAGGGAAATCTCGACAGCCGTTTCGGGCGCATCTGCTTCGGCGGAGTGCGTGGCGTTCATTCTTGATCCACACCTGGAGGACGACCGCGGAGGGTGACCCCGATGGGGGAACATTCAACTCGATTGGCGCAGCCGCCGCCCGTTGGGCGACACTGGCAATAGTCGACTGCGTCCTCTAGCAGGCCGAGGCGACTAGGTGCCGTCGCGGGCACGCTGACGCGTCCGGCGACCGGCAAAGTGGTTTCAACAAGTCAGTTCAATTGCGCGACATGCCTTCCGGAAACTTGGCAACCGCGTCGGCGATCAGACCGGCGTGATCGGCCGCCGTGAGCCTGGTCTTGACGATCTTGCCCGCCAGGTCGACCGCAAGGTTTGCGGCCTGCTCGGCTAAAGACCGCAATGCCTGTTGCGTGGCGGTGTCGATCTCGCGTTCCGCGCGGGCTTTGAACGCCTCGCCCTCGGACTGGGCCTGCGCCCGAATCTGTTGGCCGGTGTGCTCCGCATCGCGCCGTGCTTCGTCCAGAATGGCCCGCACTTCGTCCTGGACACTGGTCAACTTGCGGTCGTACTGTGCCAGCATGTCCTGCGCGTCGCGATGGGCTTTTTCGGCCGCCGCGACGTGCTCTGCAATGCGATGCTCGCGCTTGTCCAGCCCCGTGGCAATCGGGCCCCAGGCAAACTTGTAGAGCACCGTAAATAGCACCAGGAACACCACCAGCGTCCACAGCGCCAGATCGGTTTTCCACCGCAAGGGGTTCGGCGTCGCCGCCGCATGGCCAGCGTCGCCGTGCTCTGCCGCGCCAGGTGCGGTGCCCACGTGCCCGTGATCCACATGGCTAGCATCAGGATCCACGTGACTAGCATCTGCCTGCTCATCACCCCCATGGCTAGCCGCCGGTTCGGCAGCCAGCACCAGGCGTGCCGCGCCGTTAGCGAACACCAGCGAAGCGACCATCACCACCTGGGCGATGCACTTCCCGATCGGACAGCGGAACATCGTCAAATGCCTCCTACTGCACAGCAACTCAACACCTACCGCGACCAGCGCGAGCCCGGAACGAGCCGCAACGCTGCGCCCCGAACTGGCAACCGAGGTCGGCCCACCCTTCGCCGGCCGGCGAACGCACGGACAAGCAACCCGGCCCCGCGGCGTCTCAGGCAAAACTAGCTATTGAACAACATGCAAACGATCAGCGCAAAAAACGTGGCACCTTCGATCAAAGCGGCCGCGATGATCATGGCGGTTTGCACGTTACCCGCTACTTCGGGCTGGCGGGCCATGCTTTCGACCGCGGCAGCGCCGATTCGCCCGATACCCATCGCGGCACCGATAATTACCAGGCCAGCGCCAAAAGCCGAGGTCTTCGACAGCAGGCTGACGCCACCAGACGCCGTCGCGGCACCAGCCGCGGCTTCTTGTGCCATGGCCGGCGCGGCGGCCACGAGCAACACCACAATCAACGTGGCAATGCGGACGAAATTCTTCACGGGTCGAATCTCCTGTCTCCTGCGCCTCGATCGGTGCGGCTACCAGCCGATGCCCTCGCCCTAGTGCGGGTGCACTGCTGCTCCGATGAACAAGGCCGACAAAAAGGTGAAAATGTAAGCCTGCAAGAACGCCACAAACAATTCCAACATGCTCAGCGCGGTAGCCCCCAAGACGCTGGCAGGCATCACACCCCACCAGGCAATGGAATGCGCCGCGGCAGCAATAAAGGCCACCACAACCGCCAACACCAGGTGGCCAGCCACCATGTTGGCGAGCAAGCGAATCGAAAGAATCAGGTGCTTGATGCACAAGCCCAGCACCTCGATAGCAAAGATCATGGGCAGCAACACCACGGCCAACGGGCCGGGCAATTCCATGTGCGGTACCTGGGCTTTCCAAAACCCGACCACCCCCAGCTTGAGCATGCCCGAGCCGACCACCGTGGCAAAAGTGATCAGCGCCAGAGTCAGGGTAACCGCTAGCTCGCCGGTCGGTGAGCCCGCCCAAGGCACCATGCCCACCAAGTTGCAAAACAGCACAAAGAAGAAAATCGTCCACAGAAATGGCAAGAACCGGTGCGCGTCGTGATGGCCGATGGCCGGCTCGGCCACCTCATCGCGGATAAACACCAGCAAGGTCTCGAAGAAATTCCAAAACCGGCCCCGGGGAGAAGCGCCCCCAGACACCAGGCTGGCCACGCGAATACAGCACACCGCGACCATCAGTGCCGCCACGACCTCGAGCACCATGAATTTAGAGATACACAAGCCGCTAACCGGCTCGGGGTGGTGCGGGTCGCTACTGAGTTCGCCAAACGGCTGCGGAATAACCAGCTTGCCCTCGGTCGAAGGCGAGAGGAACCAGGGGACCTCAAAATAATATGAGTCCTGCACGTGGCCAAACAGATGACCCGGTTCCAAGGGGTTTGCCATGCCGATTACGCCTGATTTGATCGCATCTCGTGCTGATCGTCGGCCGCAATCACCGCCATGGTCAACATCACGTCGACCAGCAGCAGCAAGAGAAATGCCACAATCAAGTAAAACACAAACCCCGCCCGCACCATCTGTTCGTCACGCCTCGCCACGTTCAGCCCAGCGGCCAAGGCGATCCCCATTCGCGACATACTTCCGACGCCCACTTGCGCGAGGGCGTAATGCGGTCCGCGAAAACGCTCACCAACCAACATTGCCAAGACGCCACCGGCCGCGCAGATAACGCTCGCCAATGCTAATGCCGCACAACCCTTGGTACCCCGCGTAGTCCATGCGACCGGCCACAGCGCCAACACCAACAACACGGTTGATGCCAACAAGATGGCCACTCGTTTCCAAACCGGCATTTGGCCCACTCGCCGCATGCAGCCGGTGGTGGACAACGCCGCATTCCCCCACAAACCCGGGCCCAAGCTTGGCCAGGGCACACACTTACTTGCTTCTGGTGTCAGACGAAATTTGATCGGAGTTCTGCCCTGGGCCCCGCGCCGCAGCGACGAGCCGCATCAGGTGCCAGGTCGCCAACGACATACCTAACGCAAAACCCAACAATGTGAACAAGGGCAAGACACCCAGCCGACCGTCGAGCCAGTAACCGCCCAGGCCGGGCAGCACCATCTCGAACGAGACTGTCATGATGTTCGACGACCACTCTGCCGCTAAGGCCAGCGGCGGCCGATCATCGGGGCCATTTATCACAGAAGGGGACGGCTCGAAAACCGCCAGTTAGGACAGCCGGTACGCAAGGTCCTATGGTCAATGATACTAAAGTTTATTCACCTACTGATGTTTTTAGTGCTTCCTTCCGGTAGCCGGAAACCGACCACGTCCGTAACCGCCGCGACCGAAGAGAAACGCCTTCAAACCAACGATTTCGTAACCCTTGAAAACGGCACTCTAACGGTGCCCAGAGGGGGTGTCAACCGGGTGACTGGCAAATTCGTGTTTTTTTTCACAATGTCGAGCAGTGCGACACAAACCCTTACCCAGTCATGAATTGCTCGATCGATTTCTGACCACCAGTCCATCACAACCGGTTCCCTGGATCGCGAG
>CAYSXM010000085.1:0-10321 GCA_964434905.1 uncultured Pirellulales bacterium
CGACCGATTTTCTGAACTATGGCACGCCAGGCAACGTGGTGCTGGGGCGGGGAACTCTGGCGGGGTTCAAAGCGCCTTTTGATTTCCACGAATTGGACAGCAAGACCAACTCGTTCGTAGCGATCACCGACGAGCCACGATTGCTGGAAATCGGCCGTGAAATCTCGCCGTTAACCCATGTTTCGGCCGACGATCCGCCGGTGCTGGTGCTGCATGGCGATGCCGACGAACTGGTGCCGATTCAACAAGCCCAGGTGCTGGTCGAGCGGCTGCGCCAGGCGGGCGTGGCGACCGAACTGGTGACCAAGCCCGGCGCGGGGCACGGCTGGCCCGACCTGCTCGACGACATGCAGCGTTTCGTGACCTGGTTCGACAAGTATTTGGCCCCCGCTCCCTAACATCCGCGGCGGACGACTCCAAGATGTGCGGAATCGCCGGCGCCGTGTGGACGCCCGAGGGTGAAGCGCTGTCGGCGGCCACTTTGGCCCGCATGACCGCTGCGCTAGCGCACCGGGGACCCGACGACCAAGGGCAGTGGGTCGCCCAGTCGGCGCCACCAGGACGTAGCGTGCCCTGGACCGGCGTGGCCTTGGGTATGCGGCGGTTATCGATCATCGACCGGGCCGGCGGCCACCAGCCGGTGGCCAACGAAGATGGTTCGATTCGAGTCGTGTTCAACGGCGAGATCTACAATTTTCGCGAGCTGCGTCACCGGCTCGAGGGGGCTGGCCACACGCTGCGCACACACAGCGACACGGAAACCCTGGTCCACCTTTACGAGGACGAAGGGCCTGCATTTGTCGAGCGCCTGAATGGCATGTTTGCCTTGGCGCTGTGGGATGCCCCCCGGCAACGGCTGTTGCTGGCCCGCGATCGGTTGGGCAAGAAGCCGCTGGTGTATCGGCACGAGGGCGCGCGGCTGCTGTTTGCCAGTGAGCTGAAGGCGCTGTGGCAGGTGCCCGGCTTGCCCCGCGCACTCGACCCGCAAGCGCTCGATGCCTATCTGACCTATCAATATGTGCCGCATCCGCGCACCATTTTCGAGGGTGTATCAAAATTGCCCCCCGGGTGTTGGGCCACCTGGGAAGCGGGCCAGCTCACCGTCGAGCGCTATTGGCGGCCCGACTGGAACCGTGAGACCACGCGCCCCTATGCGGTGGTGCTCGACGAACTGCGCCAGGTGCTCGCCTCGGCGGTGCAACTGCGGTTGGAAAGCGAGGTGCCGCTGGGGGCGTTCTTGTCGGGGGGGCTCGATTCGTCGATTGTCGTGGCGCTGATGCAGCAAGCCAGCTCGGCGCCGGTTCGCACGTTCTCCATCGGTTTTCACGAAAGCGAATACGACGAAACACACTATGCCTGGCAGGTCGCACGCCACCTGGGTACGGCGCACCACGAGTACAAGCTGGAACCCCAAGGCCCCGAGTTGCTGGACAAGCTCGTCTGGCACTACGACGAGCCGTTTGCCGACAGTTCGGCTATGCCCACCTACTTGTTGTCACAAGTCACGCGCGGCGAAGTGACGGTCGCCCTGTCGGGCGACGGGGGCGATGAACTGTTCGCGGGTTATCCGCGCTATCGCGCGGTCGATCTGGCGCAGTGGTTCGATCGGCTGCCCCGTTCGCTCCAGGCGGTGTTGAGCCCGCGCTACTGGAACTGGCTGCCCGCCGGCGGGCGACAGCGCTCGTGGCCCCGGCGCTGGCGGCGGCTGATCGAAGGGCTGGCGCTGGCTCCAGCGCGCCGGCACCTGGAGTGGGTTTGCATTTTCAACGAGGCGCGGCGCGGCGCGCTCTACAACGACGACTTCTTGGCGCGCTTGCCCGACAGCGACCCGGCCGATTTTCTCTTCCAGGCCTATGCTGGTGTGACCGAGCGCGACGCGCTGACCGCCGCCAGCCTGGTCGATCTGGTGACCTATTTGCCCTGCGACTTGATGACCAAGGTCGACATTGCCTCGATGGCACACGGCCTGGAGTGCCGGCAGCCGTTTCTGGATTACCGCGTGGTCGAGCTAGCGGCCCAGGTGCCGGTGCGATGGAAATATCGCCGGGGGCGCGGCAAGCGGCTGCTGGTCGAGGCCTTTGGCCACCTGCTGCCGCCAAGTATCCGACGACGCAGCAAGATGGGCTTTGGTGCCCCGATTGACCACTGGTTACGTGGCGCGTGGCACACGCTGGCACGCGACGTGCTGCTCGATCCCCAAGCCCGGGGGCGAGCGTATTTTCGCGATGCAGCGGTGCGGCAACTGCTCGACGAACACCAGCAACGACGCTTCGATCACAGCGCTCGGCTGTGGGCGCTATTGTTCTTTGAACTTTGGGCTCGCCGTTGGCTGGGCTAGCCATCGGTTGAAAAAAACCAGCATGGCATTTTTCGCTCCTGGCCCAGTGCGGAGCACCACTCCGCGCGGGTCGAAAATCAACGACTGACGTCGCTATTTTGTCAGCGATTCCAGGCGATGACGCCGGCGCGTCGAATGCGCTGGCGGGCTGCTATCCGGACCGTGGCCCGGGGTGTTGTCGTGTCGTCGGCCACGTGGCGCACCGCGGAGAGTGCCCCGAGTTACGACGTGGCGTGCCGGGGAACCTCGAGGCCCAACCGCTTCATCTTCTTGTAGAGGGTGGTGCGGTTGATCCCCAGGGCCTCGGCCGTGGCCTGGCGGTTCCACTGGTTGGCTTCCAGCACTTCCAGAATGATGCGCCGCTCGGGCGAGGCCATGGCCAGCTTGAGCGAGCCCGCCAAGGAAGCATCGGCGTGCAGCGGCGCGCCGGCTGCCACGTTGGGGGGCAGATCGTCGACGGTGAGTACGTCGTTCTTGCTCAGCAGCACGGCCCGCTCGACCACGTTTTGCAATTCGCGCACGTTGCCCGGAAAGCGATAGCGTTGAAGTGCGGCCAAGGCTTCGTCGGTGAAACCGCTCACGCGGCGACCCGATTCATCGCACACGCGTTCCAGAAACTTGGCGGCCAACAGGGGAATGTCGCTGACCCGATCACGCAGCGAGGGAAGTTCTAAATTGATCACGTTCACGCGGTAGTACAGATCTTGGCGAAAGCGGCCCTCGGCCACCAGCCGGCTCAAATCGTCGTTGGTTGCCAGCAACACTCGACAATCGGCTCGGAAGGTCTTGGTGCCGCCGACCTGCTCGAACTCGAAATCCTGCAGCACGCGTAGCAGCTTGACTTGCAGACTGGGGCTGGCGGTGCCCACTTCGTCTAGAAAAATCGTCCCCCCCTCGGCCTGTGCGAACTTGCCCAACCGATCGCCCGTGGCTCCCGTGAACGAGCCGGCCACGTGACCAAACAGCTCGCTTTCCAGGAGCGTTTCCGGCAGCGCGCCGCAGGCGACCTCGACAAAGGGTTTTTCGCGGCGCCCACTGCGGCGATGAATCGCCCGGGCGATCATCGACTTGCCGGTTCCACTTTCGCCGGTGATCAGTACGGTGGTCTTGGAATCGGCCACACTGTTGATCAGGTCGAATAGCTTGAGCATTCGCCGGTCGTGGCCGACCACGTTCTCCAGGCCAAACCGCAGATCGAGTTGCTCGCGCAGGTTCTGGTTCTCGGCCAACACCTGGCGCCGGTTGAGAGCCCGTTCGAGCGACAACTCCAACTCTTCGTCGATCAACGGTTTGGTCAACAAATCGAACGCACCCTTGCGAATGGCTTCAATCGCCATGTCGACGGTACCGTAGCCGGTAACCAAGATGACCTCGGTTTGCGGCGACAATTGCTTGGCTCGGTCGAGCACGTCGAACCCATCGCCGTCGCCCAGCCGGAGATCGGTCAGCACAATGGCATAGGTCTTGCGACCCAGCGCCTTGAGCGCTTCGGCGCGGGTGCTGGCCACATCGACTTGATAGCCCTGCTCGCGCAGCCAGCCACCCATCGATTCCAGAATCAACCGGTCGTCGTCGACCAAGAGCAACGTGGGATTCTTCATGGGAGCGCACCCTCTCTGGTAGCCACGACCGCTGGTCGTGGAAGCCGAACCGGGATCAATCACGTCTCCCAGTCGGGGTGGCATCTGGCAGCAAAACCGCTGCTCGATGGGTCACCCGGCACTGGGGGCGTCGGTACTCGGCCCTGGGGTTGAGCCAAGCCCTGCCACGTTCGGTCCGCGAGGGGAGCATCGCACAACTGAACGACCAGTCCACGCCTCGCTACGCGAAGTTCTGCCTGGCCACGCCAAGCGCGCAACGCGTCGCAAGATTCGTCTGGTCGACAGTGACCGTCGCTGAATATCTACGTCACGTGCTGCCTACGGTCAACAATGCGAACCAATGAGACGTTGCCCGATTCGATCCAGACAGCAGATCGCAAAAAATAGACTCGCAGTCCACCCATTTGTGGGGTGCGGTCTGCCGACAAGATCAGCCAGGATAGCCGTCGTTTAGGGCCTCCATGCGGCGTTTTCGGCCCTCCATTCGGCACGCTGCGCACGACGCCACCCCAACTGTCCATAGCTGCGACGGAGTGCCCCAGGGTTCGCCACGCTTGTCTGACGGTTTTGCCGCAACTGACGGCTGGTACGTTGGACTAGGAGCAGTCGAGCGGTTACAGCTACCCCCCGAACCGATAAATTCCGCGCGCTGAAGAGGGGGAATTTTCTTGCCCTGCGGGGGTCGACTCGAAAAAATACAGAGAGTGGGTGGAGGGTTTTAGCAATCTGGGGGGTGAAGATGGAAACCGCGACCATGAGCATCAAACTATTGATCGCCGACGACCACGAGGTGGTACGTTCCGGCCTGGTCAGCCTGCTGGCCGACACGGGCATCGAGGTCGTAGCGCAAGCTTCCAACGGCAACGAAGCAGTCGAGTTGGCACGACGGTATAAACCCGACGTGGTGTTGCTCGACATTCGCATGCCCGAGGCCGATGGCCTCTCGGCTTTGGAAACCATCCACACCGAACTTCCCAATACGCGCGTGGTGGTGTTGTCGACCTACGACAATCCGACCTACATCGCCCGGGCGGTGGCACTGGGGGCCGATGATTATTTGCTCAAGGGACTATCGCGCGAGGAATTGGTTTCGGCGATCACCGAGGTGGCGCATGGCCGGCACAGCAAGCGGTCGGCCGAGCTGCGACGCATCGCCGGCGCCATGGAAACGCGTTCGCTGTCCGACGACGAAGGCGTCACGCTGACGCAGCGCGAAACCCAGGTCTTGCGACACCTGGCCTTGGGGCTTAGCAACAAGGAAATCGGCCGCTCCCTGTCCATCAGCGTGGAAACCGTCAAGGAGCATGTGCAAAACATTTTGCGCAAGATCAACTGCACCGATCGAACTCAAGCCGCGGTCTGGGCAGTGCGCAAGGGGTTGGTATAGTCGCGCGACCGATTGCCGGGCGATTGCCTGCACTGGTGCCTAGCAGCCCTTTGAAGCCATAGTGGCCGTAGGGCCCGCTCCTGCCCTGCGCGACTTTGCGGTTCTCCTGATGCCAAAAGGGGTGTGGTTGCACCGCGCCACGGGGCGGTCGATAATCGCCCCGGCGGTGCGGCTTATCGGCCTGAGCGACGGTGTTTGCTCGATACCGTTTCCACGCAGTACCGTATCCACGCGGCAAACTTTTCACTCGAACGGGAGATCCCTGGTGCGCACATCGATGTTGGTTGCTTGGGTGGCGTGGCTTTCATTGGCGCCCTGGGTGGCCCTGGGGCAGCCCTTGCCGACGGTTTCTCCCGACCAGGTGGGGTTAGATGGCGGCGCGTTGGCCGAAATCGATACGGCCATGCAGGCCTATGTAGATCAAGGCAAGCTGGCGGGCATCGTGATCTTGGTAGCCCGCGAAGGCCAGGTGGCGCATGCGGGCGTCTACGGCCAGATGGACCTGGCCACCGAGCGCGCCATGCGCCGCGACGCGATCTTTCGCATTTATTCCATGACGAAACCGATCACTGGCGTGGCGCTGATGTCGCTGTACGACGAAGGCCGGTTCCAGCTCGACGATCCCGTTTCGAAATACCTGGCGGGTTTTGAATCGCTGCGGGTGCTTACGGAAAAAAAAGGCGACCAGGTCAAGCTGGCCGATCTCGAACGGCCGGTGACCATTCGCGATCTCATGTGCCATACGGCCGGGCTGGCATATGGCTTGTTTCCGTTGACTCCGGTCGACACGATGTACACCCAGGCCAAGCTGCTCGATCGCACCCAGACGCTCGATAGCCTGATGGAACGGCTGTTGAAACTTCCCCTGGCTGCCCAGCCGGGCCAGCGCTGGATGTACAGCATTGCCGTCGACGTGCAGGGCAAGCTGATTGAGGTCTTGTCCGGCAAGCCACTCGATCAATTCTTCACCGAGCGGGTGTTCCAACCGTTGGCCATGCACGACACCGCGTTTTTTGTTTCCGGAGACAAGCTCGATCGACTGTCGGTCAACTATTCCAAGAAAGACGGTCGCTTGTTCGCCATCGATGGATCGACCACCAGCCAATATGCAACCAATCCGGCGCTGCTGTCGGGCGGGGGTGGGCTGGTTTCCACCGCCGACGACTACTTGCGATTCGCGCAGATGCTGCTCAACCGCGGCGAACTCGACGGCCACAGAATTCTAAAACCCGAAACGGTCGATCTGATGACCCAGAACCACTTGCCCGACGCACTGGTGCCGATCGTGCTCGGCCCCTTGCCGATGGCCAACATGGGTTTTGGTTTGGACGTGGCGGTGCGGGTGAAGACCAACGAAGGCGAATCGGCCGGATCGTTGGGCGAGTTCGGCTGGGGCGGCGCGGCCAGCACCCAGTTCTTTGTTTCACCCCGCGAGAACCTGGTCTGCATCGCCATGGCACAGTTCATGCCCTCGACCACAGTGTATTTCCAAGAGGTACGCAAGCACCTGTACCAGGCGGTGCTCGAACCAGCCGCGGTCGATTGATGCTGTGGCAATGCCGGGCCAGGGTGAGCCGTGGCGTGGAGTTCGTGTTGCACTGCGGGGGCCGCGGGGCCTGCGCCAAGGGTTCTCGCCTGGGCCAGGTGTTGTCGCCTGGACCCGAATGTTTTCGCCTGGCCTTCGTGTGTCACGCGGCAAAAGATTTTTGGGGCATTTTACCCGCCACCCATCGGGGGGTGGCCCCGAGGGCTTGAGGCTGAAGTTGTCTTGACCCACCTGCACCAATTGGCCGATAACCTGGGCCGCGCCGCGGCTCGATGGTGGCCCGCGCAGGTGAGTCACGGATGACCCAACATCTTTCCAAATCGAAACTTCCGACCGGCACACGCCGTGTGTTGGTCATTTCGCCCGACACGCTACCCTTGCCCGGTCTGTCGACCAGCGGTGCGGGTCTCCGTGCGTGGGGGCTGGCACAGGGGCTGCGCAGTTGGGGTCACGAAGTGACCATGGCCATGCCGCGTTCGACGGCCGAGGCAGCCGGCTACCGAGAAACGGGCGCCGCAAAGGTCTTCGAGGACACCGACCTCGATGCGTTTGTCGGCCGGCAAGCCGCGGATGTGTTGGTGTTCCAGCATTGGCCTTGGGTCAATCAACTTTCCAAACCCCACCCGCACCTGATCATCGACCTCCATGGTCCGCTGGTGCTCGAGACGTTGTACCACTCGGGCGTGACTTCGCAGCGACTTTGTGGCGACAAGCTGCGTGCCTTGTCTCAGGCTCAGTTTTTCACGTGTGCGGGCGAGCGCCAGCGCAACTATTTTCTGGGCTGGTTGCATTTGTCCGGGTTCGATCTGCGCGAGGTTCCGATTGAGGTGGTGCCATTTTCGCACTCGCCCACGCTGTCTGATCGCAGTTACCCTGCTGAAACCACCTTTGTGTACGGCGGCATGTTCTTGCCGTGGCAAAACCCGGCGCGGGGTTTGCACGCGTTGGTCGACGCGCTGGAAGCGTCGTGCGCGGGGCGATTGTGGATGTTTGGGGGCAAGCACCCCCGCCTAGGGCTAGCGGCACCGGAGTTCGACCAGGTGCTAGCGCGACTGCAGGGATCGTCACGGGCCACGGTGTTGCCGTTGGTGAGTCACGACGAGTTGCTTGCGCGCTATGCGCAGGCCAGCGTGGCCTGGGACGTCATGGGCTACAACTGCGAACGGGGCATGGCGATTACGTCGCGCACGGTCGAGTATCTGTGGGCGGGTTTGCCGGTGGTTTACCAGCGGTTTGCCGAGTTGGCCGACCTGATTGGCAGTTACGAGGCTGGCTGGCTAGTAGATCCCGAGGACGAAGCCTCGCTTCGCCATGTGGTGCGCGAGATTCTGGCCTCGCCCGACGAGGTGTGTCGCCGGGGCCAGAACGCACAACGACTGGTGCGCGAGCGGCTGAACTGGCACACCGCCAGCGGGCCTCTCGACCGCTGGGTTCGCCAGCCGAAGCAGGCGCTGCGGTTTCCCGGCGGCCCGGTGCTCGTTGACCCGCGGAGTCACGCAACGAGCGCCCGGGTTTGGCAGGGATTGAAACAGGTGGTGCGGAAAAACCGCTGGACCGAGCATTTGGCGCGGCGCGGTTGGCACGCGGGGCGCGCGGCCTGGCGGATGGCCACGCGCGATGCGTCGCGTCGCGCGGCGTAAACGACAACCTTCGTACCGATCTTCACTTGGCAAGGAGGCCAATCATCATGTCGCACGTCTCGCTAGTCACCGGGGGAGCCGGGTTCATTGGATCGCACGTGGTCGACTCGCTCATCCAGAGCGGCCACCAGGTGGTGGTGCTCGACGACATGAGCGGTGGGTTTCCCGACAACGTGCATCCGGACGCCACGTTGGTCGAGGGTTCGATTGTCGATCACGCGCTGGTCGATCGGTTGTTCGCCAAGTATCGCTTTCGCTACGTGTATCACCTGGCGGCATACGCGG
Organism: uncultured Pirellulales bacterium; assembly: GCA_964434905.1. Taxonomy (GTDB): domain Bacteria; phylum Planctomycetota; class Planctomycetia; order Pirellulales; family CAYNRE01; genus CAYSXM01. Next base: position 8,798 of record CAYSXM010000085.1, read on the forward strand.
CGGAAAACCTCAGCCATTTCATCAAGCGATTCAACTACAACAACAACCTGATTGGCAGCGTCAATTTGATCAATGCCAGCGTGAACTTTGGCGTGGATTGCTTCGTGTTCACGTCGTCGATCGCGGTGTATGGCGCGAATCAACTGCCGATGACCGAGGAACTGATTCCCCAGCCCGAGGATTCCTACGGCATCGCGAAGCTGGCCGTGGAGCGCGATCTCGAGGCGAGCCACCGCATGTTTGGGTTGGACTACTGCATTTTTCGCCCGCACAACGTGTATGGTGAGCGGCAGAACATTGGAGATCGCTATCGCAACGTGATTGGAATTTTCATGAACCAGATCATGCAAGGCGAGCCGATGACCGTGTTTGGCGACGGGCTGCAAACGCGAGCCTTTAGCTACATCGCGGACGTGGCCCCGGTCATTGCGCGGGCGCCCTTCACGCCCGGCGCGCGGAACGAGGTGTTCAACGTGGGGGCCGATCAACCCTATACCGTGCTCCGCTTGGCCGAGGGCGTGGCTCAGGCGATGGGCGTCTCACCCCAGGTTCGGCATCTGGAAGCTCGTCGCGAGGTGGCCCACGCCTATGCCTCGCACGACAAGGCGCGCCGGGTATTCGGCACGCCCGACGCGGTGTCGCTGGAAGATGGCGTGGCACGCATGGCCGATTGGGCTCGCCGCAACGGGCCACGGCACAGCTCGACCTTCGAGAACATCGAAGTGCTGCGCAATTTGCCGGCGAGCTGGCAGCGCGAACTGAAGATTGCCAAGGCCGCTTAGCAGAACATTGCCGTGGGGCGCCCGCACGACCAACGAGTCGGGCATGGCGGTCACGCACAGGGGGAGCACTTTCACATGCCCAGCGCCAGGTTCCAACGCATGGCGCGCTGGAAACACCGTTTCGCGTTGGCGCTGTGTCCACCGGGCACGCGCCGCGGCGAGGCGCTGCGCGGTTTGAAGCGAGCACTGCATGCGGCACGCCACGCCGGGCGACAGGCCGCCTGGACCGAGCTGCGCAGCGCCTTGCGCTCGGCCCTGGGCCCCACCGGCATGGGCGACTATGCCCGGTGGTGTGCGGCGCACGACTGCACCCAGCCGATCTGGTTGCGGCAGCGTGTGGCAGCCGCCACGACCGCGCCGGGGCTGACCTTTTCGGTGCTGGTGCCATTGTTTCGCACCCAGGGGACCTGGCTCGACGAACTGGCTCAGAGCCTGGTTGAACAGAGCTTCACGCGTTGGGAAGCATGCTTGGTCGTGGCCGACGATGAGTCGCCGCAGTTGCAGCAACAAGTTGCCAGCCTGGCAGAGGTCGACTCGCGGTTCCGCGTGGTGCGCGTGGCGACGAACACGGGAATCGCCGCGGCAAGCAACCAGGCGCTGGCGGTGGCGCAAGGTACCCACGTGGTACTGGTTGATCACGACGATCGCCTGGCCCGAGACGCGCTGTTCGAATTGGCGCAGGCCTTGGCCGGCGACACGCCGGCGAATATGGCCTATGCCGACGAGGACTATCTGGCCGCCG
>CAYSXM010000086.1:0-10160 GCA_964434905.1 uncultured Pirellulales bacterium
GCTCTATCAAGGCCAGATGTACGTGCTGATGGATGGCAGCATGTTCGCCTCGTACGACGCCCGGACCGGCGCCGAAATTTATAGCAAACAACGCATTCCCGATGGCCGAATGTTTACCGCCAGCCCCTGGGCCTATAACGGCAAGATCTTCTGCCTGAACGAGGACGGTGTCACCTTTGTGATTTCGGCTGGAAAAAAATTCGAGGTGCAAACCGCAAACGCCTTGGCCGAAGACGATATGTGTCTGGCCACGCCAGCCATCGCGGGCGACAAACTGCTCATTCGCACCGCGGGCCGCATCTACTGCATTCAACGCGATACAACCAAGCCCCCCTCGGCCGGCGGCCAGTGAAGCGCCAACCCAGCCGTGCTGGGTGAAGCGGAACGACCCCCGAACCCGTCAGGGGTTCGGGGCAAACAACCCAGTGAAGCGCCAACCCAGCCGTGCTGGGTGAAGCGGAACGACCCCGAACACGACAGGGGTTCGGGGCAAACAACCCAGTGAAGCCCGGGTTATCCTGGATTCGTCTCAGGACGACTGACGCTGCACGAGCGCGTCTGGCACCGCATTCTGGTGCCAACGCCCTACGCCGTGTAGCACGCACAGCGCAGTGCGCTGCCAGACGAACACCGCTGGGGGCACTACAGCGCCGGCCGCTTCACTTGGTCATAGTCCGGGGGGTGATAGTGCTCGACAAAAGCCACGCCGTAGCCCCGCTCGAGTTCCCAATGGGCTCGGGCGGCGTAGGGCGTACCCGGGTGGAACTCGATCACGGCCTGAAACAGTCCGTTGGCCCGCTCGATCAGCGCTTGCTCGGCCTCGCCACGTAGCAAGCGAGGCACGGTCGTCACGCGCCAATGATTCGTCTTGGGGTCCTGGGGGCGCGCCGGGTCGCTGACGAACTGCTCGAGCGCGGCCCAATATTCGTTGGCCCGCACTTGATAACCCACCACCTGGGCCAACATCAAATCGTAGTTCGCTTGCCAGCGTGGCGACGATTCTTGATTTCGTGCCGCGCGTAGGCCCTTGAGACGCGTTTCAGCAACCTGCAGGAACTCCAGGTAGCCGCCCACGCGCACGACCTGCGCTTCGGCCAGTTTGCGGAATTCCGCCGGGTCGAGCGGAAAGTACTCGGCCAGATTCACTTCCTCGTGCTTCCAAGGATCCAGCGCCTCGATCGTTTCGCGAAGCGCCAACCTCAGCGGATCGCGGACCAGCGCTGCGCGGTATTCCTCGCGGCTATCCAAGTCCGGTAGATAGGGCCGCATGGCCTCGATCGCGTAGCGTCGTTGCTCCCCTTCCAGCACATTCGTCTCGAGGCTCGGCAACAAATAAAACACGCCCCCCGTGCGACGACACAACCGCACCTGCTCATAGGGGCCAAACCCGCTCGGAAACGCGTCGCGCCGCCGCCACAAACCATCGGTCTGCAGTTGCTCGAGGTCGGGCGTTTCTGGACCGCGCTTGATGGGAATCCAATAGTCGTACCCGGTGGCCTCGTCGTGCCACACAATGTGCACGAAGGGATAACCAAATACCGCTTCGCGCCCCAGAATGTAAACCCGACAATTCGCCTCGCGCGCGGCGGCCACCGCCGCCTCGATCCCCTCGGGATCGTCGCCGCTTTCGTCGGTCACCAGAATCAGGGCCAGTTGCCGCTTGCCCTGCACGCCAAATCGCTGGTGCTGTGCGATCGTCGAGATCACTGCCTGGCACATCGCTTCCACCCCGCTGGCGTCGACTGGAATCTCGTCGATCGCCGCCCGAACGGTTGTCAAATCGCTCGTCGGCCGACGGGTGTGGGTGACCATCTCGCTGCCATAGCTCGAAACGCTAGTCAGTAGCGCGTCGCCGTCGTCGGCCGAAGTAAGCTTCAACTCGGCGTATATTTCCGACAGATTCCGTTGAATCTCCTCCTGATCGTTCTGCATGCTTTCCGACTGGTCGAACAGCCACATCACCAAGGCCGGACCCTTGGCCAACATCAACAACAGTTCCTGCGTGATGCGGTGCATGGCCGCAGCATAGTTCTCTACCGCCGCCGAAGGATCGCCCGGCGATTCCATCCCCAGGTCATCGGAAAGCGTGTTGTTGTGCATCGCCCGCAAGCTGACGTCGGCCAACCGCACTTGCGGCCCGTCCAGCGACTCGACCACGCGGCGATCGAGCACGGGTGCCTTGTCGGCCGCCAAGGCCGCGCCGGCTGGCAACATACCCGGCGTGCCGCTATCCGATGGTGTCAGCGCAATCCGCGCTGCCGGCGTCTGGTCCTCATCCAAGCGTTCATTCAGCAATTCCTCGGGGCGCTCGATCATCTCGATCACGCGTTCCGTCGCCGCGCGCTGCGGCAGCGACAGCGTGATCGTGCCCAACAGCAACACCAGCACCCCATGCACTGCCAGCGAACCGCCCCACGACTCTAACAACCGTCGCCGGCTCCACGCGCGCAGCCGGGTCCAGCGTCCACCGGCCACGCCGGCGCCTGGGGTGGGTGCCGCGGTTTCGGCCCCACCTTCGCGGGTTGATGTGCTCGGTGGCGCCAAACTCATGGAAGGCAACTCGTGCGCGTTGTGTGGGGAGCAGCTCGTCGAACCGCATGCAAGGCGGGCGCGACCCGCTTCACCATGGTCGCAGTGTAGTAACCCCCCCTGGCGCCGGCAAATCGACCGCCTGGAGCGACCGTTCGCGGTAGTCGACGGCGCCACACGTCGTCAAAATAGCCATCCTTGCGGTGCCGCGTTGGGGCGCTCCAAACGTTCGGCCGGCCAGCCCGCTCGGCGCACGTGGTCGACAAACGAGGCCGGGCCGTGCGTGCAATACACCATCTTGGGGTCGACTCGCGCGACGGCCTCGAGCAACTGGTCGAAATCGGCATGGTCCGACAGGGGGACCGCATGATCGACGCCCCACCGCGCGGCCGTGCCACGATCGAGCGCCCAACCGGTCACTGCCACGTGCACGGCCTGGCCCAACTTGCCGAGCCCCAGCGCCCGATGCATCCGCGGCGGCACAATCACCGCGTGCCCCGGCACCGCATAACCCGGCCACTCCCGCGCGTCGCCCAATGCCACGCCACAGGCTGCGTAAACCTGGCTGACCGCAGCCACGGTGCGCTCCCACAACACGGGAATGTTCGCATCCGTCAGCAGCCGGGTCACCTCCTGCGCCTTGCCCAGGGTGTAGGCCTGAATCACCGGTGTTTGGGCCGCGACCAGGGCACGTCGCACCACATCGACCAATTCGGCTTCTACTTCGGCGCGGGGTGGCATCCGGTAGCGTGGTTCGCCATAGGTCGATTCCATGACCAGCACGTCGGCCCGGGGGAACTCGGCCGATTCGGCAGTCAGGGCCCGGTCGAGCTTGAAATCGCCGGTGTACAACAGCGACTGGTCATCTTGCTCGGCCAGCAACATGGCGGAGCCCAAGCAATGGCCGGCCGGAAACGTCGTCAGACGCAGCCCGCCCCAATCGATCGGCTCGCGGTATGGCAGTTCGAGCACCGGCCGCTGGCCAAGTCGGAACCAGTACAAGGCCGCCGTGGCCGGCGTACACAGCGCCAGTTCGTGGCGCGCCATGTGATCGCTATGAGCGTGCGAAATGAAGCCCCGTGGCTGACGCCGACGAAAGTCGATCGCCAGATCAGCCCGGGTGAGCTTCAGACCACGCTCGTAGTGAAACACGCGATGGCGCCCCCCACCCAGCGCATGGAGAGCGCCGCGCTCGTGGCACGACGCGTCCCGAATTCATACCACGTGCCGCTGCACGCTGGCCCACATCGCTGCCAATTGGCCAACCACCAGCGCCACGAACCCTAGCTCGCGGCACTGGTTGCCAATTTGCCACCTGCCGACAGGCCTGCCGCTTTCCAGACTTCTTCCATGCGCTGGCCTACGGCTCGCACGATCGCGTCGCGCTTCTGGCCGACAAACTGGCTGGCATGGGGCCATGGCGTCACGGGTCCGTCGTAGCCCAACTCGGCCAAAATCGCCAGCGCCGCGGCCGAATCGATCACGCCCGTCTCGCCGGGCAATAGCCGCGCCGTGGCCGGACAATCGCCCAGCGGCACATCCTGCGGTGCATCGGCCAACCGCACCGCCACGATCTTCTCTGCCGGCAGCTTGCGAATTTCCTCCAGTTTTCCCCCCGCGACCAGCATATCCCAGGGGTCGATCAACGCTCCGGCCAACGGCTCGTTCAACGTACTCAAGAACACCACCAGCGCCTCGAAGCTGTGAATGAACTCGAATGCCTTGCCGGTACGCAGTTCGGGGGCCGCGTGGAATCCCACGCCGAGTCGCACGCCGTGCGGCCGCAGCACTGCCGCCACCTTGGTCAGACGCTGGCGATGGAACTCGAAATTCTCGTGATACGGTCGTTCGTCACTGGCAGGCGACAGATGCACCACGGCACGCAAGCAATCGAGCGCGGCCGCGTTGGCAGCCTGATCTTCCAAGGCCGTTAATTGTTTCTGGAATTCTTCCTCCGGAGCATCCACCACCACCGGCAAGCAAAAACTGCCAAACCGCAATTTGGCGCTGTCGAACAACCGCCGAGCGTGTGCCAGGCCGCTTACCTTGACGCGATCACTGAATTCCACCAGGTCGAGGTCGGAGCCGCGAAACCCGTACGACAACGTCCATTCGATCAATTCACTGGACTGTCCGGTGACCCCCAACGCTGGCGTACTCAGATTCTTGTACATACGGTTCTCCGAAAGACGGTGGTGTTATGGATGATTCGCGGTGATGGTAGCGGCTCGAAATGCTAGCGCATCCGGCTCGACAACGGCGGCCGATCCCAGGCCACGCCAACAGCGCGACTGCCTGCGATCTCTCACGGTGGGACCGGAATACCAGGAAAAGCCATCCCCAGGGGCTCGCACGGCAGTGTTACCACCCAGCGGCACGGGATGCTGGTGCCTGAATCGAAGGATTATCGCAGAACGCTCTCGCTGCTCCAAGGGGTCAGACGCCCTGCGTTTCGGGCTGCGCAGTAGCCGTTCCGAAGATTATCAGAGTCTTCCCAGGGTCCCACGGTCGCCAATCCCCCGACGGGGTGCGCGCCTACGGTGCTGGATTGCCCAGGCTGCCAACTCAACCCTGGCCTGAAACGACCGCGCGCAGCGCCCCCTCCAGATCGGAATAATTCCAGTTGTAGCCCCATTTCTGTGCCGCCATGGGCAACACCCGCTGCGAACCCAGCAGTACATCGGCAAAACCACCCAGGCCCAGGCGCAAACCCCAAGCCGGTGCCGGGAACAGCGCCGGCCGCCGGACGACCCGCGCCAGAACCTTGGTGAAATCCCGATTGGTCACTGCTTGTGGTGCCACCGTGTTCAGTGCGCCCCGCGCCGCCGCGTGCGTCGCCGCGAACAACATCAGGCCCACAACATCATCCACATGCACCCAGGGCATCCATTGTCGACCGTTGCCCAGCCGTCCGCCGAGCCCGCAGCGGAACAGCGGCAGCATCCGCGACAAGGCGCCTCCGCCTGGGCCCAAGATAATGCCGATGCGATGCGTCACCACGCGCATTCCCAGCGCCTCGGCCGCCAGCGCTTCGTGCTCCCATCCTTGGCACACTTCGGCCAGAAAATCGTGGCCAGGTGCCGCCGACTCGTCGAGCCACTCGTCGCCCCGAGACCCGTAAATGCCTACGGCCGAGGCCGACACCAGCACCGAGGGGCGTCGGCGGGCTTGCTCGATGCCGGCCACCAATCGCTGCGTGCCAAGTAACCGAGAATCGCGAATACGCGCTTTTTTCGCCGATGTCCAGCGGCCCTCGGCCACCGGTTCGCCAGCCAGATGAAACACCACGTCGATATCGTCGAAGACTTCTGCCGGAGGTGGGCCGTGGCTGGGGTTCCACGCACGCAATTCGACCTCTGCCAGCGTCGCTGTGGCCGGATTGCGGCTGAGGACCACGGGTCGTTCCAGTCGCGCCAGCAACCGCCGACCCACGAAACCCGTCGCTCCGGTCACTAATGCCCGCATCGCCGTTTCTCCCAGGTAACTAAAGAGACTGCTCTCAGGCATCTGCGACAACGGAGACTGCCTGGTCCAGCCAGCAACAGCACCGAAGGTACTATATCTAACCCGTCAAACGAGGGGGAGCAGGTTTCTACCTGGAAAGTGCTAGTACTCCACGCGGCAGGGTTGGTACCCACCGCCGTGCCCGAACGGTACTGCCCTGGGGCTCACCGGGGGCGCAGGCCCCTGGCCCCCTCGCCCCCGTTGACGTCGTTGCCATACTTCGGGGGTGCTGGCGCCGCCCACCTTTCCCCAGCCGGAGCTACCCAACGGCGCGTGCTACCTGTCGCGGCTCGCCGCGTGGACGCCCCCATTGGCCACTGGACGTTCATCCCATGACCTGGGCTGTAACCACGCAAGCAGTGGCCATCGGTGCGCTAGCCGTGGTGCTCATGGCGGTCTTGTGGGGGGTACAGATCGCGCGACGCGACGCGGGGATTGTCGACGTGGGTTGGGCCGCCGGGTTGGGTCTGGCGGCCCTGCTACTGGCCGTCGTCGGCAAGGGACATTTCGAGCGGCGTATCGCAGTCGGCCTGTTGGCCGGGTTGTGGGCCGCGCGGCTGGGCGGTTATCTGTTTTGGAACCGCATCTGGCGACGCACCGAAGATGGTCGCTATCAAACGCTGCGCGCTCGGTGGCAACCGCACGCGAACCGTTATTTCTTCTTGTTCTTCGAATTCCAAGCCATTTTGGTGGTGACCTTTTCGGTGCCGCTGGTGGTCGTGGCCAACCACGACGTTCCCCTGGGGCGCCTGGTCGATTGCTTCGCCCTGGCGCTGTGGTGCGTATCGATGGCTGGAGAATCGCTGGCCGATCACCAACTGGCGCGCCACCGCGCCAACCCGATCAACCGCGGCCGCACTTGCCGGCAGGGCCTGTGGAGGTATTCGCGCCACCCGAACTATTTCTTCGAGTGGTTGCACTGGTGGGTCTATGTGTTGTTGGCCGTAGGCAGTCGCTGGTGGTGGGTCTCGATGCTCGGACCAGCACTGATGCTGTGGTTCCTGTGTCGGCTCACAGGCATTCCCGCAACCGAAAGGCAAGCTGTGGCCACCCGTGGTGACGATTATCGCCAATACCAACGGACCACCAGCGCGCTAATCCCCTGGTTTCCCCGGCGCGACCCGCAAGCCGCTGGGCCCGACTCGGACACCCGCTAGCGTGTTGATCGACGGCGCGCTGCGTTGCTCAAAACGCGCCACGGGGAAATGCTCGGGACCTGCCCATGGCAGAACTTAGCGCGTGCCAAGAAGGGTAGGGTTCTTTGCGCGGCCCTAGACTGCTAGTGCAGCAGCCAGGCGATGGCCCGTTGCTGTTCGCCCTCTTCGCCGCCACCGTCGATCGTACAGTTCGCGGCGGCGCCCGATGCACGGTACGCCGAGGCCACGACAGCCGGCGGCGTCCCCCCCTCTCCACCAACCCACAAGCGATGCGGAGCCGACAGCGCCAGCAAGGCGGGCAGATCGCCAAATTTGACGATGCCCGGCCAAAAGCTCGGGTCGTTAATCCGCGTGAGTTCCGAGAAGCGAAAGCCCGCGGTATCCACCACCGCGTGGTTCACCGCGTCGCCAGCCTGCGCCCGCGCGGCCGCGACCCAGACACCCGCGCCGTCGAAACCCACCAGGTCGACCGTGTTCACACCGGCCAACGGATGGGCCGGCCCCGTACCACGCGCCCAGCTTACCAGCGTCAGCAAATCGTGGACCCGATGCGCCACCAGAGAGTGGTTGTAGCCAAAGGTGTAGCCCGCGTAGCCATCTAGTTCGGGCTGCGCCGGATGCACTATTTCGGCGTCGGCCACCACGGCGTCGTCGGCTAGGAACTCGCCTTGATGCAACAGGTCGGCGGCGACCACCGCGACGCCAGCTTCGAGCAGTTGTCTGACCGCAGGCGTGGGCAGTTCCTCATCGAACAACGCCGCCTTGCCCTGTGCATGCGCCCAAATAACCACTCGACCCTGCCAACCCATCGGCACCAGTGCCAGGGTGGGGAGCGCGCTGTCGGACTCGGCACAGCCCACCACTAGCCGATGTTCACGGTAGCCCGGCTCGTCGGTCGACGATACCAGAGCCGCGGTCACTTTCTCGGGCGCAGGCAGCGGGTGCCCGACCAGCACATCGATGGCGCCTCCTACGATTTCACGATAGGCCGCCAGGCTGCTCGCATCGTGCGGTTCCAAACGTGCCAATTGGGCCGTGGTGTCCTCGGTCTGCCAGCGCACCAGCGATCGCTCGTAGTCGGCACCGGCCGGCGGACTCGGGTGGAGATCGTCCCACACACTCAATTCCTGCTGGCCGAGCGGCAGGTAATCTTCCTCTACCACCGGTTCTTCCACGCCGAGATTCAAGTGGCGATTGAACCAACCGTACATCACGCCCCGACTGACATAATTGTAATTGTGGCCAAACTGCAACAGCGCCTTGGCCACGACGTTGTCGGGCGCGCCCAGCAGCGTGTATAGCTGTTTCAGCTCTGGATAGCCCTTGGTCATGATCTCCTTGGTCCAGTCGTCGGCTCCACTCAGGCCCAGCGGCTTTGGCGCGAACAGCGCCGCTAGTTCGATGTTGCCAGTATCGACGCGCAGGTACGCGGCGTTCTCGCAGGTGCACCCCCCCTGCATTGCTGTGGAGACCATCACGGCCGGAAAGGCCACCGTCAACCGCGGATCCACGGCCCCCAACAAGAAGGTCTGCGTGCCACCGCCACTGGCCCCGGTAATTCCCAATCGCGCGCCGTCGACCTCGGGAAGTGAGGTCAGGAAATCGAGCGCGCACAGCGAGTTGTAGGTTTGCAGCCCCATCATGGTTTGCAATCGCAGCTCTGCCTGGGGGCTGAAATATCCCCAATCGGTCGGCGTGTTCAGCGCCTCGCGCACGCCGGCGCGATGAGGCAATTGCCGGCTGTCGGCATAGCCCACCATGTCGTAGTGAAACACCACGCACCCCATCCGCGCCAGTTGCACGCATCGCGATTGCGTCACGTACCGGCCCCCTACCTCGAAGCGTTCTTCACCTCGGGCCAGCAACTGGCGTATCTCCTTCTCACCCCAGTCTTGAAACCGGCCGTGGGTCCAATGACCGTGGGGGCATAGTACGCCGGGTAGTTTTCCCGATCGCCCACGCGGGCGATACAAATTGCCCGTCACGAAGTGTCCCGGATAGCTTTCGAAGAACACTTTCTCAACGGTATAGGTATCGCGTTCGACGGCGCCATGCACCACTGCGTTCAACGGGGTGCGCGTGGGCAAGGGCCAAAGCCCCTGCGACACCAGCACCTGACGCCGCAAGCGCGCGGCGCGCGCTTGCCAACCCTCGACCGTTTCAGGCACGGCGAACGGAAAGTACCCATCGAGCGTCTTCAGGGGACCCAGTCGCCCATCGGCCGGGCGCTGACCCGCCGGCAGCACGCGGGGTGCCGCGGCGACCCGAGCGGGGCGCATCAGGCCACAACAGGCCACCCCACCGGCAAGGCAAACCCAACCCCAGCCGAGCGCCAACTTCGATCTACGCCGCCAACCGCCACTTGCCACGGGCATGCACCGCCCTCCTGCTCCACAAGGAATCAACTCGCGGGCCGTGACAGGCTCACGGGCCGCCGCCACGTACTGCACCAGCATAAGCAGCCGGCGCGCGTCGCTCCACCCGCCGAGATACCCCCAAGCGCCGTGGCCGAGACCCCCGATTCGAGCGGCAAATCCCTGGGTTAAAAGAAAGCCCCAGGGGCACCGCGCAGACTGGCGCCAAGCCAGGCCCCTGGCACCGTGAACAGACCAGCCAATCAGGCCAGCCGCAGGTGGGTTTCCACACGCCGAATGGCTTCGTCGACCGCGCAGGAACGGTCGCCCAATCGCAAGGGCGCGCCCCGCGCTCGCCAATCGTCGATCTTGCGTCCCGCCGCCAACACCGAGCTATGGCTTTTGATGCCAAAATAGCGTCCGATCTCGCTCAGCCCCGCCCGGGTGTGCTTGCGCGCCAACCACATGGCCAACATCCTGGCCTGCGCGTGTCGCCGCGTGCCATCGGCCGCATGCAGCGACTCGGCTTCGAGCCCCAACGCCTGGCACATCGCGCGGGCCACCTCGGGCAGCGGCAACCTGCGGGTATTCGAGCGCAGCAAATCGGCCAAGGCCA
>CAYSXM010000087.1:0-10146 GCA_964434905.1 uncultured Pirellulales bacterium
GCTGACGGGCCATACCGGAGCCACGGCCACCTATGTGCTCGATGTGGACAACGACTATGCCAAGGGGGCGGGGTTGCCGCTGGTGGTGCAGGGCACCGGCGGCGTCGGGCTGGGTTACGGCGGCACCGATATCACCTTTGCTAATTCCTATGTAGCCAAGGCCATGGACTCGAGCACCACGATCCCAGCGCAGTATGGTTTCGGCCGCGTCGACGTCACGCCGACGCAGTTGACCTATCGTTATGTCAACACGCTCGGCCAAACGCTCGACCAGTTCACTATCACCCACGGGCCCGATACCCAGGCCCCCACGGCGGGGCTCGCCGCGCCGTTGGACAATGGCCCGCTCGACTTGAACGCCGCGTCGAACAACGCTTTTGTCACGGGCGCGCAGGCCAATTTGCAGGTAGCGCTGACCGATACCGGAGACGGCATTGCCGATGCCAGCGTGACCGGTGGCACCGTCACGCTGACCAAGAACCTGCTACCCCAGGTGCAGGGGGTCGACTACACGTTTGCCTACAACGCGATTAGCAATGTGATCACCGTCGCGCCGGTCAGCGGTAGCTTCGGCGCGGGCCAATATGCGCTGAGCTTGTCCAGTGGCATTAGCGATCTGGCTGCTAATCCCTTGGCGGCGGTAACTTTCCGCGTGGTGGTCGACACCTCGTTTACCTCGCCGATCACGTTTCGCAATGGCGAAAACGGCTACACCGGCGCGCAAGACACCTATGTGCACGAAGACGAGCCCGCGCTGACGCACGGCACCAATGTCAAGGTCTATTCAGACGGCGACGACGACCTGGGTACGGCCGAAACCCCGGTGCAGCGCGTGCAAGGGCTGCTGCGATTCGATCATTTGTTCAACACCGCCGGCGGCGTATCGCGTGGCGGTGGGCCCATTGTCGACGGCTCGAACATTCTGAGCGCCACCGTCACGGTGCGCACCGGAACGGCCGCTGGCGACGAATCGCCCGCCGGCAACTACTTCTTCTGGGGCCGGATGATCGCCACCTGGCAGGAGGCGACCGCGACCTGGGATAGCCTGGTCGGCGGCGTTCAGTTCGACGACGTCGAAGCCTCGACGACCGCCGCCGATTTTATCAACGGTCCAGCGGTGCAGGGTCAGCCGATCACGTTCAATCTGACGCCTGATCTGCAAATCTGGTCGAACGACAACACGCTGAGCACGCGCGGCTGGGTCATCGACCCCACGGTCGGCACCAATGGTTGGTGGTTCGATTCGAGCAACGCCGCGACCGTGGCCAACCGGCCGATTCTCAGCGTCAAGTTCCTGCCGCCCAACATGGCACCCCTGGCCAATGCCGGGGTGGCCTACACGGTGACCGAAGGTGCCAGCCTGGCGCTGTCGGCCGCTGCCAGCAGCGACGCCGACGCGGGCGACGCATTGAGCTACACCTGGGATGTCAACGGCGACAGCGTGTTTGGCGACGCGCTGGGCATCTCGCCCACGCTCGGCTGGTCTGAATTGGTGGCGCTGGGCATCGGCAACGGACCGGCCGCATTCAACGTGCGCGTGCGGATCGACGATGGCCATGGCCATGTGGTCGACTCGGCCAGTTCGCCGCTGTCGCTGACCAATGCCTCGCCCACGGCCGGCGTCGCTGGCACGGGCGGTTTCCGCGGCGAGCTGCTAAGCTTCAGCCTGTCGGCGACCGATCCTTCGGCGGCCGATCAGGCGGCCAATTTCACCTATCAGATCGACTGGGACGGCAACGGCACGACCGACCAAACGGTCGTCGGTCCCGGCACTGGTCAGAATGTAACGCATGTCTTTGCGGTGGCAAACACGGTCAACGTGCGCGTCATCGCCATCGATCAGAATGGCGGCGCCAGCAGCCCGGTTACGCTGCCGGTGACCACCACGAAGTTCGCGCTGCGGCCCAATGGCCTGGGCCAGAGCGATTTGTATTGGGGTGGCACCCCTGGTCTGGACGGCGTGTATTTCTTTTTTGCACCCGGCGGCGGAGTTACGATCTTCGCGCAACTGGAAAACACCCAGCTTGTGAACCAAACTGTGCAGGTCAACGGCGTGACCGGCAAGTTGATCGCCTACGGCTACGACACCGCCGATGCGCTGGTGGCCGAGTTCATCACCAACAGGTCGGTCGAGCTCTTCGGCGGCAACGGAGACGACGTGCTGGTCGGCGGCTTTCTGGGTGACCTGCTCGACGGTGGCGAAGGGAACGACCTGTTGATCGGCGGCACCCAGGCGACCGATGGCAACGACACATTGCTAGGCGCCGGCGGTGGCGACCTGATGATCGGGCATCTTGGCGCCGACTTGCTGGTGGGCGGCACGGGGGGCGATCTGCTGGTGGCCGATGCGGTGACCTTTGCCGATTACCCCTCGGCGGTGTTCGCCATCCAGGCCGAATGGCTCTCGCCTAGATCCTATGCCGATCGAGTGGCCAATATTCTGGGAGTTGGCGTGGGGCCCCGTGCCAACGGCGGCCATTTCCTGCAGCCGGGCACCACAGTGCTTAACGACGGAGCGGTCGATAGCCTGTTCGGCGGGTTGGAGTTCGACTGGTTCATCTACCGGCTGGTCCAAGACCTGCTTAACGACGAGGAACCGGGAGAAACCAAGACCGGTACCTAGCCAGTAGCCGCGTAGTGCATGAGCCTGCCCTTATTGCAATTCCTGTGTGGGCGGGTTTCTGCCAGCGAGCCGGCACGGGCCCCGGCCTACCCTGCAGCGTGCAACCGGCGCGGATGGTGCTTGTGTTGCGCGGTTGGCCCAACTAGAATCGAGGGCGTACTGGGATTTGCGGCCGCTTGCAGCCTACCACTGCTAAAGTGCCATCGCCGCTCGTGCGGGGTTCCATCGCTAATAGCGTTGGGCTGGTGACCGTGCGAGAGCGATCCAACTTGAACCGCCAAGCGAGCCGCGTAGTTCCCCACGGTGGGAAGCACGCGGCTTTTTTCGTGGAACAAGGCGATCCCTGGGGCGCGCCCCTCCTGGCACTATGCCAGATTGGCGCGCCGCGTTCGGGCCCTGGAAGCGGGTCCGTCGTTGAGCCAATCGACCCTGGGGAACCGCCATGAAGCGACCGGCCGACCAAGCTGCCGCCAAGCCGGCAACCACGCCAGTACCAACGCCAGCACCAACCCCTTCAGATTCCGAAGGGCTTTCCACGCTGTCGGTTCATGGGGGTGAAGCTCGCCATAAGCCGGGCGACTCGGTGACTGATCCCATTTTTTGCGCGGCCACCTATTCGTTTGCCGACACCCAGGCGGTGATTGACTTCATTGAGCAGAAACAGCCCCGCGAGGAATATGGCCGCTACGGCAATCCGGGCGAACGTGTCGTCGAACGCAAGCTGGCGCAACTCGAGGGTGCTGAAGACGCGGTATTGTTCGCCTCGGGCATGGCGGCATTTTCTGGGCTGTTGCTGACCAAACTCAGCGCCGGCGACGAAGTTGTGGTGTTCGACGAGTGCTATCACCGCAGCCGTGAGTTCTGCACGAAACACCTGGCGCGGTTCGGGGTGGTCACCCATCAAATTCCGGCGGGTGACTATTCTGCCATGGAAGCGGCGATCTCGCCGCAAACCAAACTCTTGATCAGCGAATCGCCCACCAACCCGCATCTCAGCGTGATCGACCTGGAGCGGTTTGTCGACATTGGCCGGCGTCACGAGGTGGAAACGCTGATCGACGCCACGCTGGCGACGCCATTCAATTTGCGTCCTGTGGAAGCCGGCGTGGATTATGTGCTGCACTCGGCCACGAAGTATTTGGCGGGGCACAACGACTTGCTGGCCGGCTGCGTGGCGGGTACGCGCGTCGCGCTCGAGCCCGTGCGCAAGCTACGTGGCATCACCGGCTCGGTCAACTCGCCTCACAATTGCTATCTGTTGCAACGCGGCTTGAAGACCTTCGAGCTGCGCATGCAACGACACAACGACAACGGGTTGGCCGTGGCACGTTTTCTCGAAGCGCACCCCCGTATCGAGCGCGTGTACTATCCCGGCCTGCCCAGCCACCCCTATTACGAGGTGGCCCGCCGCACCATGCGCGGTTTTGGCGGGTTAGTCACGTTCTTGGTGAAAGATGCCGATTGGCGTGCCACGGCCCGGGTGGTCGATGCCTGCCGATTGCCCCGCATTGCGCCCAGCCTGGGCGGTGTCGAGTCGCTGATCGAACAACCGCTGGTGATGAGCTATTACGAAGTCTCGCCTGAGGATCGGCTCCGGTTTGGCATCCCCGACAACATGATCCGCTTGTCGTGCGGCATCGAGAACACCCCCGATCTGCTGGCGGATCTGGAGCAGGCGCTCGCGCACTAGCACGTCTGGCAAGGAATGCCCGGCGCCACCGGCCCCGGTTCGCTGGCAGATATCACCCGACTCCACACCGCCATGCACCGCGTCCGCGCGGTGCGCCCTTCGACCGGTACCTGCCCCATGCAATTTCGCACGCGCGCCATTCACGTGGGCAACCAGCCCGACCCCACCACCGGCGCCGTGGTGGCGCCGCTGCACCTGGCCAGCACCTTTGTGCAGCACGAGGCCGGAGTGTGGCGGGAGTTCGATTATTCACGCAGCGGAAATCCCACTCGCAAGGCGCTCGAGGTCACGCTCGCCTCGTTGGAAGGTGGGGTCGGAGCGTTGGCCTTTGCCACGGGCATGGCCGCCACGCACTGCGCCACGATGTTGTGCCGCGCCGGCGATCACATCGTGGTCGGTGCCGATGTCTACGGCGGCACCTACCGGCTGATGCACAAGGTGGTCGACCGTGCGGGAGTTCACGTCAGCCTGGCTCCCTCGACCGACCTAGACCAACTGGCCGCTGCCTGCACGCCACAAACCAAGCTGCTGTGGGTAGAAAGCCCAGGCAATCCGCTGTTGTCCATCACCGATTTGGCTGCCTGTGCCGACTTGGCGCACCGGCACGGCGCACGGCTGGCGGTCGACAGCACCTTCGCCACGCCCGTGCTCACGCGACCGCTGGAACTGGGGGCAGATATTGTGATGCACTCGGCCACCAAGTACCTGGGGGGGCACAGCGACCTCTTGGGTGGGGCACTGGTGGTGCGAGACCCGGAATTGTACGAGCAACTCTATTTTTTGCAGAACGCCACCGGCGCCGTGATGGGCCCGTTGGAAGCATTCCTATGCGCGCGTGGACTGAAAACACTCGAGTTGCGCGTCCGCGAGCAATCTGGCACCGCGGCTCAACTGGCGGCATTTCTGTCGGCGCATCCCCAGGTGCGGCGCGTGCTCTATCCTGGGCTGGCCACGCACCCCGGCCACGCCTTGGCCGCACGCCAAATGGACGGTGCGTTCGGCGCGATGCTGACTTTCGAGGTGGCGGGCGATTTTTCCCACGCCAAGCGGCTGGTGGAAAGTACCCAGTTGTTCCACCTGGCGGTCAGTCTCGGCGCCGTCGAGTCGCTGATTGAACAGCCAGCCTCGATGTCGCATGCCAGTTACGACGCGGCCGACCGATCGGCGCATGGTATTACCGATGGCCTGATTCGCCTCAGCGTCGGGCTCGAAGCCTTCGAGGACCTGCGCGACGACCTGGCCGGCGCGCTGGCGCGATCGGCCGATTAGCGTAGGACCGTTATTCGCTTTTGCGATCGAATTCTGGCATCGAGCGCCGGCGTACGTTTCGTCGCCCTCCTGCATGGTCCCTGCTGACGGCCCGCTGATGGCGGCTTCCGCGCTGCCGACTTGCAACCCCGGTTTAGGTACCTAAGATGCACCCCTGGCTAGTACGACCAACGCCACAGGCGGCGTGAGGTCACACGACTGGTTCATCGACTCCTGGCCGGGGGACCATCGCACACATGGGTCATCATCAAACCGCCACGCATCGCCAGGGAAAGCATTCGTATCACCAGATTGGCCTGGTTCGCGGTCAGTTTGGCAATGTGCCCGAGGACCAGTGGCTCGACTGGATCGCCGCCACGGGGTTTGACGGTTGGGAAGAGGCCAGTTGGGAACTCGACCTGGCGCGCTGCGCCGACGATGCCGGCGCGCAGGCCTATGCAGCCGAGCGCGTGGCCAAGGCCAAATCGCGCGGTTTGGAAATCTTCTCCGTGGCGGCGCACTTGCAGGGCCAGGCGCTGGGCGACGAACCCAGCGCCAAAACATTACAATTTCTTGGCGGCGCGGCGGTCGAGGCCTATGCCGCTTGGCGGAGGGCCGGGAACTCGCCTCCACGCACCGATCCGTATTACGTGCCGCCTGAGGTCGGGGCCGTGGCACACCGGCAAGCCACCGACGCCCTGCTGGGCTGTGTGCGCTTGGCACACGCCCTGGGCAAACTGCAAGATCGCGTGGTCCCCATCAGTGGATTTGTGGGGTCGCCCGCCCATTGCTGGAGCCATTGGTTCTTGTTCCCACCGCTGCCCCGCAGTCTGGGCGGATTCGATATTCCCGATGTCTACCAGGTCAGCTTGGACCTGCTGATCGAACGATTCGCCCCGGTGTTTCAGGCCTGTCTGAAAACGGGCACCACCTACGATCTGGAATGTCACCCCAGCGAACGCGCAATGGGGGACATCGCCAGTGCCGGTCAATACCTGGCTGCCGTCGACCGGGCCGGATTTGCCCGCGCGGCGGGCTTCAACTTCGATTGCTCGCACATGGAATGGCAGGGCGTCTGCGGCCACGAGTTCATCCGCGCCTATGGAGACCGCATTCATTGCGCGCATCTCAAGGGGGTTCAGGTAGCTGGCGGCTACACTCGCAACGGCCGTTTGGGTGGCCACCAACCGATGGGCGATAAGTACAACGGCTGGAATTTTGTCACTGCCGGTTCTGATCGCGACGCCACCAACACCGAGGCACTGCTGGTCGAACTGAATCGCGCCGGCTATAGCGGCGCCGTGTCGATCGAATGGGAAGACAACGACTGGGAGCAGCACGACGGTGCCCAGGCGGCATTGGCCAACGTGCATCGCGCGGATCGCGCGCCCAGTTTCATGCGGCACGACGAACAACTAAAAGCCTAGCCCATTCGCCATCGGCCCCGCTCGCCTGGCATCTGCCACCGCTGGCCGTTGCCGTTAGCCGCCGGTGGCCAGGCGCGCCGCCACCATCGTATTGGCCAGTAGCATGGTTACCGTCAACGGACCGACCCCTCCGGGGACCGGTGTGAGCCACCCGGCGGTCTTAGATACCGCCTCGAAGTCCACATCGCCACACAGGCCTGACGCGGTACGGTTGATTCCCACATCGATGACCGTGGCGCCCGGCCGCACCATGCCGGCGGTTACAAATCGCGGTTGGCCCAAGGCCGCCACGAGAATGTCTGCCTGCCGAGTGATATCGGCCAGATGTCGTGTGCGGCTATGGCAGACGGTCACCGTCGCATCTCCTCCGCTCCCCCGTTGCATCATCAGCGCCGCGAGCGGCTTGCCCACGATATCGCTGCGCCCCAGAATCACCACGTGTTGCCCCGCCGTGGGAATCTCGTTGCGCAGCAGCAACTGCTGCACGCCGGCCGGGGTGCAAGGCAGGAACCGTGGGCGGCCCTGCAGCAACAAACCAACATTTTCCGGGTGGAATGCGTCGACATCTTTACACGGGTCGACTGCCGATAACACCTGTGTCGAGTCGATCTGAGGGGGCAACGGCAATTGAACCAGAATGCCATGCACGCGCGCCGCTTGGTTGAGCTGCTTTAGCAGCCCCAACAATTGCGCGGTCGATGTATCGGCGGGCAGCCGGTGCAACTGGCTGTCGATTCCGGTGCGCAGACAGGCTGCCTGCTTCCCCTTGACATACGACTGGCTCGCCGGGTGATCGCCCACCAAAACCACCGCCAGGTGGGGAACCGGGTGGCCGGTCTGGGTCCATACGACCACCTGGGAACCGATTTCACCCTGAATCGTCTGGGCCAGGCCCTTGCCATCGAGCAGCGTAGCGGTCACGAAAAGCATCCTCTCGGAGGGTACGCCGCGAGCCATCTGCCGGGCCGACGGTACCGTGAATTCTAGCGATTGTGGTGCCTAGCAGTCAGACGAAAAATGCCATCGTGGGACTTTTCAACCTCGCCCAGCGCAAAGCACCGCTCCGCGCGGCTCACAAGACAACCACTTACGTCGATACGTTGGCATCGCAGCCATGCGATGACGCAGGCGCGACGAATTCTTCAACGGGCTGCTGGCGAAAGTCGCTCGAAGTGCGGCACCCTGGCACCAGATGGAAGTGTTCAACGGCCTGCTAAATTCCGATAGCTAGCGCAAGAATTGGAGGGTGTAGCGATAGCAATCGGCGGTGAACACATTCTCCGGACGCTCGCCATAAATCGTCAAGTACAACTCGAGGTTTCCAGTCCGGCGATCTTCGAGCAACGAGAAATTCGACAACTGCATTTCCGCCGGCTGATCGGGTTGGCGATCATCGATGCTGGTTACCGTATCGCGTCGGAGTGCGGCGTGGGTCTCGTCAACTTCGGCAATGACCAGCGGATATCGTGGTGAGTTGCCTTGCGGCGGGTCGGCGGTGATGTTGCCCAACCAATACAGCTTGCCCGTACGCGTGTGGCGAATCAGGCGGTGAATCGACGAAGGCGAATAGAACGAACTTCCGTCGTCGTAAGACCACTCCGCCGGTTCGCTCAACGTAAGTCCTCGGTCGTTGCTCAAGCTATAGAACTTGCGGCCCGGCGTCGTGGTTTTCGTGCCATCCCAACCGGTCGTCGATCCTCGCCACACCACCAGCAACCGCCCATCGGAAAGCTCGGCCGTTTCGGGCTCCATCAGCCCCCGCGCCGATCGCGAGGGTGAGATTTCAACTCGCTGGCCCGGTCGCCACTGGTATTCGCGCCGTTCCGCATTCCAGCGGCCCTGAAAACACAAGGAGCCCATTCGCCACGGGCGCCGATCATTTTGTGGGTCGCCTGGTGCATTCGCATGCGCCAAACAAATCACCAAGGTGCCGTCGCGACACCTGGCCAGGTTATTGCCAATGTAACCCTCGTTGCGATGGAGAAACTCAGGCGCCAGCGGTCTTTCGGGATCGAAATCGGGCCCCGGTTCATATCGCAGTTGCACCGGGCTGCTCCAGGTGCGCCCGAAATCGGCCGAGGTGCGAATATAGCTGAAACAGTGATACACGCCGGCCACGGGAATTTGCCGCAGCCAAGGTTCCACCAACAGGCCGCTCGTTGCATCGAACAATGCCAACCCACCGCATTCTGTCACCTCGTGTCCTTGGTAAACCACGTCGGTCGAGGCGATCGTCTCGAACTGTCCCCAGGTTTGTCCATCGTCGGACGAAATGCGGCGCCGGCGCTCGTTATGTACGTCGTCGCGAAACTCGACCGCTTGCACCTCGGCTCGCTCGCCAGCCGGGCCGATCGAGGTGACTGCCGCCAGCGCGGCCACCCCTGACCGTGGGTGCGGCAGATAGAGTTGCTTGTCCACCCGCACCAAGGGTGCGTTGTTGCGCCAAACTGCGGGCGATTCTGCGGCAATGGCGCATGATAACTCTGCCAGAAGACGGGCGATGAGCCCCGCGGCCAACGCTAACCGGGTCATGGTCGTGTTTTCTACGGCGTGCATAGTCGAGATAGTCAGCGGCTGTGAATGCAGCGCGCGTCGTGAAAGCTCCACCGCCGCGTGGCGAGCGTCCGGCATCAGATGTACCATGATGACAGGTTGGAAAACAGTTGCCGTGGAACCCGCTGCATCCAGTCGTTCCGGCGTTACCTGGGGCCAGTTGTTGGTCGGCCCTCGTTCGCCTTGGTGATTTCCCAGGGGAAGAGCATGCACTCGCGAGTGTGGTTGTCGTGGGCATTGTTGCTGGCCTTGGGGCCAGTCGGCCCGCGGCAGTTGGGCGCGCAGCAGCAGGCCGCCGCGCCCGGTCCGGCCGAACAATCTCTCGATGAATTATTACGACCCGTTCCGCCGCTCGAGCCGGCCGAGGCATTGGCGGCCTTGGAAGTTGTGCCAGGCTTTCAGGTCGAACTGGTCGCGCACGAGCCCCTGGTCAATTCGCCAGTCGCCGCCGCGTTCGACGAACAGGGCCGGCTTTATGTCGCTGAAATGCGCGATTATCCCTACCGGCCACGCTCCGGCGAACCGGCGCTCGGTCAGGTTCGGCTACTGGAAGATCGCGACGGCGATGGACGGTTCGATGCCAGCCATGTTTTTGCCGACGACTT
>CAYSXM010000088.1:0-10145 GCA_964434905.1 uncultured Pirellulales bacterium
CTCGACGCCCAGGGAAAGCCTGTGTTGCAGGCGCGTTGGCAAGCGATGCTCGACTTGTCGCGATCCGGAGCATTCGAGTCGTTGGGACTCAATGCGAGTGAGGTCTTGAGCGAGGACTGGCGCAGAAAACAATCGAACGGAGAAGAGTCATTGGCGCAGGCGATCGGTCGAATCACGTGGGAATTGGGACTGGGAGGCATGTTAGTCCCCTCGGCCCATCGCCCCGGCAGTATGAATGTCATCCTGTTCCCAGGTCGCCGGCGAAAAGGAGATTCTCTTCGCATTCAACGTGTTCGCGACCTGCCGAAGTGAAAACGACAGGTCAGCCGGGTTGACCCGATTCGAGCAGGTAGATCATCTGCCAAAGCCGGTCGACTTCACCGCGCTCGACCACTTCCAAGGGCTTGAGACCGTCGAAAGCGTCATTGGGAGATTGCAGCCAAACGCCGATAAAGTCGGCTTTCATGACCCGGGCGAGTGCTTGGCGAAGCCGATCCATCTCGATCATCCGTTGTCGGCTCGAACCGCTGAGCGGTTTGCCTGACTCCCATTCGGCCAAGGCCCGTTCGGAATAGCCCGACAATCGCGCGAAGACGCGGCGAGGCAGACCGAGACCCGTGCGAACTTCAGCCACCTTCAAGACAGCCGCTTGCCGAGGACCGACGGCCGCGACCTTCACGCGGCTCTTCGCACGAGCGGAAACCTTGGGCGAAGTCGTCCGCCGCGAGGATTGTTTTGACTTCTGGACTCGTTGCCTGGTGACCATCGACAGACCCTCCTGCTACCAGTATCGGCCGCAAGGGGGCCGGAGTCAAGTGATCTGCATGCATATTTGCATGACAATCTGATTCCGCCCGACAAGTCTAGCCGTTGAATTGAAGGAAGGTGACGATTGCTGCCCAGAACAGCCGTCTTAAAAAAGCTGGGCCGTTGCCTGACGAACCCTACCGTGTTCGTTCACCATCAAATTGTGCGATCGAATCCAGAGTTTGTAGGTCCTGCCGCAGGCCTGATGCGACCTACTGACTCGCGAAAGATGGTTCCAGGCTTCGCGTGAAGATGCTCGACAGCCACCCGGCCCCATGGTGAACCCGGCTGGATCACACGCTACCGCGGCTTCGACAACCCGGCACTGCCGATCCTATTCCGAAGAACATCGCAGAAGAACATCGCGGAAAAGTGGGTCATGGCCCGACGCGAATCGCCCCGGGCCAAGACAGCGCACGGGGCGCTACGGCAACTTATGCCCCATCTTTTCCCGCTTGGTCGCCAGATAGCGGGCGTTGTGCTCGTGGACCGGGGGGAGAATGGGCACCTGATCGACCAACTCTAATTCGAAGCCGGGAAAGACGAAGGCCTCTGTCTTCTTCGGGTTGTTGGTCAAAAGTCGGATCTTGGTCAGGCCCAGGTCCTTGAGTAATTGGATTCCCACGCCATAGTCGCGCGTGTCGACTTTGTGCCCCAGCGCCAGGTTGGCTTCAACCGTGTCGAGACCTTGGTCTTGCAGGGCATAGGCCTTGATTTTTTCGACCAGTCCGATGCCGCGCCCTTCTTGCAACAAATAGACCAGCACCCCGGCCCCTTCGCGCACAATCATTTCCAATGCCATGTGCAATTGATCGCCGCAATCGCACCGTAGCGATTCCAGCAGGTCGCCGGTAAAGCAGGAGGAGTGCACGCGCACCAGGGGCGCATCCGACCTGGTCAGATCGCCATGTACGAACACCAACGGCTGGTGCGACTCGTATTTCACGTCATAGACCAGCACCCGAAAACGACCCAGCTTCAGCGGCAAGTCGGCTTCCGCCAGGCGGGTCACCAGCTTTTCGCGTTGCCGTCGATAGCGGATCAGTTCCTCAATGGTGATGATCGCCAACCCGTGTTCTCGGGCTAGTTCCAATAGTTCGTCGCGATTGGCCCGGTCGCCGTGCGTGTTGAGGATCTCACAGAGGACGCCTGCCGGAGCCAGGCCGGCCAACCGCATCAGGTCGATCGCCGCTTCGGTGTGGCCCGCGCGGCGTAGCACGCCCCCTTCCTTGGCCACCAGCGGAAATACGTGCCCCGGTCGGACGAAGTCGCTGGGTTTGCTGGCAGGGTCGATCAACGAGCGGATGGTCAGAGCCCGTTCCGCGGCGGTAATGCCGGTGCGGCAACTGCGATGATCGACCTGCACCGTAAACGCGGTGCGCAAGGGCGCGTTGTTCTGGTCGACCACCGGGTGGAGCTTAAGACGTTCGGCAAGTTCGGGCAAAACCGGCATGCACACCAAGCCGCCGCCGCGGATCATGAAATTGATCGTTTCAGGCGTAACCGTTTCCGCGGCGCAGATAAAATCGCCCTCGTTCTCGCGATCCTCCGCATCGAGAACCACTACCACTTGCCCAGCGCGCAGCGCCTCGAGCGCTGCGTCGATCGTGGAAAACCGTGTGGGCATGGGGCAGGCTCCTAGGACGTTGGTGGGCGCAAACATTGCCCACGCAAGGCGTTGCGCACCGCGTACTGCCTCCGTCGACGGTGCCCTCTGGGACCCCCTCTCGACCGCGAGGACGCTTGGCTATCATTATAGGCTGCCGCGGGTGGTCCACTAGCAGGCGGACGTTACCACCCCGGCAGGTTCTCAATTCCAGTGGTGTCGCACAAAGTCTCCCTCCCAGGTGCTTCGATATGTTTCCTCGAAATGTCTGTCGCCGCACGTCGTGGCTGGCCGGTCTGATGATCTGCACCGCGGTTTCCGCGGCCGGGGCCAAGATCGAAGTCATTCGCGACGTTCCCTACGTCGAACGCCCCAGCGGACCGGTCACCTGCGACGTGTACTTGCCCGAGGGGGCTGGACCGTTCCCGGCCGTGTTGCTGGTGCATGGCGGCGCCTGGAAGGAAGGCAACGGCGACAAGACCCAATTGTTTTTTGTCGCCAATCGACTGGCCAACGAGGGCTTCGTCACCGTGGCGATCAATTATCGCCTGGCGCCAACACACAAATTCCCCACGCAGATTGAGGATTGCAAGGCCGCGGTGCGATGGATGCGGACCCACGCGGCCGACTACCACCTCGACCCTGCCTGGATCGGTGGCTGGGGCTATTCGGCCGGTGGGCACCTGGTGAGCCTGCTTGGCACCACGGATACCTCGGCCAATCTCGATGGGCCCGATGCCGCGCCCGACGCACCCAGCGCGCGCTTGCAGGCCGTGGTGGCCGGGGGCACTCCGTGCGATTTTCGCGTGTTTCCTCTGGAAGACGACAACCTGGCCTATTGGCTTGGCGGTACTCGCTCGCAACAGCCGGCGGCCTACGACAAGGCGTCGCCCCAAGCCTACATCACCCACGACGATCCCCCGATTTTTCTCTACCATGGCGTCGCGGACGAACTGGTCCCCGTCGATCAGGCGTCTGGCATGGCGGCTGAATTTGAAAGGGCGGGTGTCGTTTGCGAGTTGTACCTGATTCCCAAGGCCAAACATATCGGCGCCGCGCTCGATATGAAGGCACTGAGTGCCGGCGTAAAGTTCTTGCATGCGCAGCGTAATTCGGCAGTGGCCGTGGCGCCCGCCACGGAACCGACCCCCACTGCCGCGGCTGCTACAGTTCAATAGCCCCGCCTCGGGAATCTGGCCGCACCACCGCAGGAGGGGGCCGTAATCCGCGCCCTAGGGCATGGCAACCTCCGGCACCCGCTTACTAAGCCGAGAAGAATACGTCGAACAGGCGTATTTCTTCACGACACTGGCCGAACGCATCTTCCAAGCACAGTCCGCGCAAGAGGCGCTGACCAGCCTGCGCGAGGAAGTTCTGGCCAGCACCCGGCTCCCCTGGGCCATCGATTTCTTGGCGGGTGAATTGCGGCTGCACGGACAACTGGCCCCCGCCATGCAGCGCGTGCCGCATTATTTCACGCCGTTTCAGGCGTTTCTTGTGGCCGAGGCCGAGCGCGAAGGGGGCCGTTTCGATTTTCGGCTGGCGCTGGAAGTGCTGGCCCGCGAGGCCAGCTATCGCGCGAATCAGCCGACACCCTCTGGCAGCTTCCTGTTTCAGTTTGAAACTCTGTGCCGCAACCGATTGGGATACGACCGTGGGCTGATGGCCATGAGCCAGGATCCCCTGTACGACAGCGACTGGTCGGAATGGATAACGTTGGTTGGCCGTCAAATCGGATTGATCGATTTGGCGGATTTAATTTATGTGCGCAGCCAGCACTACCTCGACCAGCGCCAACGACAGGGTTTGCCGCCCGACGATCCACCTCGGCCCACGTTGTTCAGCTTGCAAGAAGGCAAGATTGCCTTGGCTCATCGTCGGAAGGATCCGTTGTGGCTGTTCGCCACGTTCGCGCGCCAATTGTCGTATCCGACCGTGCCGCGCCCCCAGTCGCCCGACGAGTCGCAGCAGTTGTGGGCCGATTTGAAGGCTCGCTTAGAGCGTCTGGAATCGCGGTTACGGCTGATTGAGGAAGAGAACCAGTCGGGGATCGACCTGTCGCGCTTTTATGGTCCGCCAGGCAGCGATGCCGCGCTCGACAATCTTTGAACCCGAATGATTCAGGAGCCTTCTGCCAAGACTACAAGACTACGGCGACGAGGAAGTCGCATCGCCCGGCGCTTCGGCAGGTGGTTCAGCCGGCGGTCCCTGCGCGGCTGGGGACGGCGGCGCGGACTCGCTGCCGTGCGCGGTACGTCCGGCCAGGCGATTTCTCGCGCGCTCGACCAGTGGCTCCATTTCGCGATTGGTCGAGTACAGGTTGACGATGCTTTCCCAGGTTTGTCGCGCATCAACGACTTGGCCCGAATGGAATTGCGATTCGGCCTTGGCCAGCGCTGCCTCGACAATTTGCAGTCGGTCGGCGGTCGTGGGGGGGCCCTGCTCGATGGCGGCAATTTGTCGCCGGGCCAGGTTCAAGTAGGCACGATGCTCGACCTGGTCGGTCAGCACTCGGGTCAGGTCGCGATATTTTTCCAGCGCGGTGACGCGGTCGCCGAACTGTTCGTAGCGCGCTGCATCCGCATACAGTCGCTCGCCCTCGGATCCCAGCGGTTTGCCCAGTCTCAGCCGGTTGCGAAGTCGCTCCTCGGCCAGGTGCATATCGTGTTCGTCGAGCTGTTGTTGAGCCCATTCGGCATGCCGGCCCTGGGGAAACCTGGTCAACAGCGGCTCGAGATACTCGCGGCGAAGGCGTTGAAGATCGGCACCCTCGCCAGCGGCCAATAGCGCCTGGGCATCGGCAAAGAGCCGCTCCTCGCTAGCGGGCCAAACCACCCAAGTGATCAGCCCGACGAGCACGGCCAGGCACAGCGCCAGGAACCAGGCTTGCTCGTAGACAGGGCCCACGCGCCGCGGCTTGGGTTGGCGATTCGCGACGAGTTTGCGCACCGCCCGCACATCGCGCTCGATGCTCAATACCGATGGTCCGCCGGCCAGCGAATGTCCTGTCATGCTGGCTTGTGACAACACGCGTTCCTCGATCTCAGCCAGGCCGCGACGTACGGCCGTGGCGTCGAACGGCCGTTTGCTGGGATCTTTTTCCAATAGCTGTGCGACCAACGCTTCGAGCCAGATGGGGCAATCGAGCGCCAGCGTCGAAACCCGCGGTGGCGACGCGTCGAGGTGTTGGTAAAACATCTCGGCAGGCGAACTCGCTCGAAATGGCGTTTGACCGGTGAGCATTTCAAATAGCACGCACCCTAGCGAATACAGGTCCGATCGGTGCGACACAGGCGGCTCGCCCCGAATGACCTCGGGCGCCATATAGGCAAACGTACCCAGAGCCCGCCCAGCCACGGTCAGTGCCGTGGCCCCTTGGTCGCGGGCTAGGCCGAAATCGCTGAGCTTGAGCTTGCCGTCGCCGGTGAGCAGCAGGTTGGCCGGTTTCAGGTCGCGGTGGATTACGCCCGCTTGGTGCGCGTGTTCCAGCGCCGCGGCCACCTGGCGGCCAAAGTCGACCGTGGTCTCCCAAGACAGTCGACCGCGCTGCTTGAGCAGCGCCGAAAGCGTGCCCCCCTCGACCAGTTCCATGGCATAGAACAGCCGGGTGCCGTAGGTGCCGCCACCGAAGCAGCGGACCACGTTGGGGTGTCGCAGCTTGGTCAAAATGCGCAGCTCGCGTTGGAATCGCGATTTGGCCCGCTCGTTCTCCATCATCTCGGCAGGCAGCAACTTGAGGGCTACTTGCTGGCCGGTTTGGTGATAGGTGGCGCGGAACACCACCCCCATGCCGCCGGCACCTAGCTCTTCGCCCAACAGAAATGGACCCACCCGGCGGGACTCCATTTCAGGGCTCCTGTGGTATCGAACAAGTGCCAATCAAGGCGGAGCAACTGCCCTTGCCAATTGTCGTGCCTGGCCCCGCGAACCGCAACGTCTGGCCCGGGGGCGGCAGGCGAAACCCGATGCCGGACCAAAAAAAATCAGGGCCGCGCGCCGGATGAAGTCCGACACACGGCCCAGCGTTGAACTACTTGTCGACGGTGCCGGAGCCCAAGGGGCCGACGGAAGCGACGCCCCCTGGCTGGCTCAGTGGTCAGTCTCTGGCAGATCGGCCGTCCCCCCTCACGACGACCTCCGGTTAGTCGTCGCCGCTGTAAAAGTCGACGTGCATGCCACGTTCGACCGCGCGGCCCAGTTCGTCGAGCGTGCGGCGCTGTCCTACTGCGTGCCAGGGGCTGACACCGTCGAGCTCGGGCATGATCTCAATCAGTTGCTCGACCAGCCCTTCGGCCATCCGTCGGACCGACGTGTTTTCGGTCTTTTCGAGGATCGCCATGGCCGATTTCATGACCTTGACCATGCGCGCTCGCTCCATCACCGGTGCCGACAACGGTGCATTGTCGTCGACCAGCATTTCCGAAACAGGCACATCGAGCACCTGTTGCCAGCGATACAAGGTGCTCAGCGGCATGTCATAGCCTGGGTCTTCCATGCGGCGAACTTCGCGAATGTCGGCGTTCAACTGCCGCGCCACGCGTCGCAGAGAAACGCCCTGCTGGTGACGTACTTCAGACAGTCGATGCAATTTTCGCGGAGCGGTCGTGCGATTGATCACCGGGCGGCTAGCGCCGGTGGACACTTGGTTATCTAAAGCCTGGTTGTTGTGGTCGATCGTGCTCATGCCTGGGTCTCCTCTGTGGGCGAACGCCGGAAGCGATTCCAGCCGTTGGCACCAAACCTGCGTACGAATAACTATTAGAATTGATGAACTCTGCGGCCCCGTCCCCTGCGGCGAATGGATAATGAAAACCGCCAGGCACGGAGAAAAAATCGAGCACCAACCAGGTTGCGCCGGCGAAGAGTTCGCGGGCGTTCGAGAAAGCAACTTCGTACGCCGACCCGGCACACTGCGCCGAAACTCAGTGCGCCAAAGCACACTGCGCCGAAACACACTGCGCCGAAAAACGGCTACCCAGCACAGCCAACTCGAACGAGGAACCCAACCCACGGCGGCAACCCGCCGAGATCGTACGTTCGTCCCCCCACGTCAGGCTTCCGCTCCTCACCCACGTTGGCGACTCATCGCGGAACGTGTGATGTTTTTTGCCCGGAACGGAAGCAATTGCTCGGGTGGCCCGCCGGGCAGGTTGGTCGCCCGAAGGCCACGAACCCAACCCCGCTTCTGGAATATTACATCCCCCCAGCGCCCGTAATAATAGGCACGCCTCCGAGGGATGGCAAGCACAACCACTTGATTTTTCTGAAAGAATACCACTAGCCCGGCTAGGCGTGGTTCCCCCCTGACAACTCGGCCTCCGCGAAACCTCTGAAACTCTCGGGCATCGCTCCCTGCTGCGCGAGCGGCTTACAAGGCTAGATCCACGCGGCATCCCCGCCGCGACGACTCGTATCCTGCCAGAATTACCGCCAAACTCGCTCGGCACAGCCTGAGATTCTCGTGCGCAGGCTCGCGACCGCTGGCTAGGCTAGCGATCAGATCGAGCAGGCAGGCGTGTGTTGTATCTGGCCCGGTACGTGGGCCTTCGGCCACCGCCACGGCCCGGTTGCCGGCCGTATCTCGCAACACGAGCGGGTCGGCCTCGCGATCGGTGAATTCGAGCACCGCGTCGCTGCCAGCCAAGAAGCTTTGCCTGGCACGCTCGGGGGCGGCGGGAAGCGTCCAGCCGTGCGACCATTGCAACCGCAGCGCCGTACGATAGCCCACGGTCAGCGTCACGCAATCCTCGCCTTTGGCCGCAACCGACTCGCCGCGGGGGTCGACGTTTAATTGCGGCGTTTCCCCAAGCACCCAAGCAGGCCAACCCTGCGATTGCAGGTAGTACAGGTGGCGATAAACCATGTGGAACCCGCCATCGATCAAGATGCCACCGCCGGCCCCGGCTCGATCGGTGCGCCATTGGATGGGGTCGCGATAATGCCGGGCGGCCGGTGCGTACGAATTTTCGACCGACAAGAACGGCCGTCCAATAGCACCGGCCTCGACCAAAGCTCGAGCACTTTGCGCAACCGGGTTGTAGAGCTGGTTCAGAACCACCAGCAGCCGGCGACCCAATTGGGTCGCGGACGCGACCGCACGGTCGAAGTCGGCCAGCCGCGTGGCCGCAGGTTTCTCGCAAATCACGTCCTTGCCTGCGGCCAGCGCCTCGAGCGTGGTGCTGGCGTGCAGGTGATGCGGTAGCACCACGTGCACCCAGGCGATGGAACTGTCGGCCCACAGCACGGCGGGGTCGGTGACCACGCGTCTGACGATGGGAAATTCATTCGCACGCTCGGCGGCGGCAGCGCTGTTGCGAGCGCACAACGTAACCCGGTCGACTGATGGGTGCGCCGAGAGTGCTCGTAAGTGCACCCGGCTCCAGCCACCCGAACCGACCACGGCTACATGCGCCGCCACGATTGCGTTCTCTTAAGCTCGGTTAGTTACCAGCGGAGCCGCCCAGGGGCCTCGAGCCCTCCGCAGCACCGGGCGGGGCAGGTGCGCCGCAGGAATCAGCGGCATGGCTCGCGAACCTAGTTCGAGCGTCGCCCATTCGTAGCCGGAGGATTGCACCTGCGACAGCCACTGGGTCATGGTCGCGCGGGTGGGCCAGCCCAACCGTTCAACGACTTCTCGTCGCACAATCTGCCAACCTGCCGAGGGGTCGGGCAACAACGGAACGCCCCGCACCGCGGTTGGTTCCCAAGCTCGGCGCGGGCGCAACGGTTGGCGAACGTCGGTCTGACGCAGCGGGCTGGCTTGTGCGAACACGTAGGCCGCCGCCGAAGTCGCCTGCCAAGCTTTGGAAAGTTCATGCGGACTCATCCGCCCCAGTTCATCGGGGGCGAAAAACCAGCCCGCAAGGCTCCGCCGGCCGGCCGCGGCCAGGGCGCGCTCGCGGGGCAACTCATCGAGGCAACGCAACACATGCAATTGTGGAAATCGTCGTGCCAGTTCGAACGCGGTGTCGCTGGTTTCGTCTCGCGAGCCGTTGTCGACCAGCCATATGTCGAAGGCCGGTACCACTTCGGGCAACACCTCCAACAGATCGGTCAGCAGCCGCGCAACGCGATCCTGGGCGTTCGTGACCGTAACCAGGGCGCTCAGCGTTCGGGGCACGGCACATCCTCCGCCCAAGGCCTTCGGCCACGGTGCGACCAGGGGGTGGGGCTGATCGCGCCATTCGACTGCCGCCGCGCGCCATATGGTCCGTGCGGGTAACCAGTAAATCGGTTCCCCAGACGCCTCACTCGAATGCTGGATTCATACGACTGTTTCGAGCGGGAATGCCGACTGGCGCGGACGATCGCTGTGCCGCGCTACCGGCGGCACAGCACCAGAGCACCAGGGCATCTGCCCAGCAGGCGGTCGGGCAATCCCTCGAGCGGTGCCAACGGAACGCGACATTGGGCGGCACAAGTTTCCAGACCGCTACCAGAGGAACGGACGCACCCGCTTGCCGCTAGCTGTCGGGGGGGCGTATGCTGGCCAGTGAGAGGCACTCTTTGGCGCTCGAGGGGCATTCGGCAAGCTGCCGAGCGAGCCTAGGGGTGGGCCTCGTATCTTGTGCGGGAGAACCGGTGGCGCGACATCGCAAAGGGAAGAAACTTCCAGATTTTGACAAGGGAAACGGCATCTTGCCGGCTGTCGCACAAGATGCCCAGACGGGCGAGGTGCTGATGGTGGCCTATATGAACCGGGACAGTTTCCGGGAAACGCTGGAAACCGGGC
>CAYSXM010000089.1:0-10132 GCA_964434905.1 uncultured Pirellulales bacterium
GGCCGGTTGGCGATTGTCGACAAGCGCCGCGCCAGCGCCGAATTGACCGAACAACGTAATATTATCGGCGGGCCGGTCGAGGGTCGCGTGGCGTTGTTGTTCGATGACATGATCAGCACGGCCGGCTCGATCTGTGGTGCCGCCCGGATTGTGCATGAGGCCGGCGCGCGCGAGATTCACGTTGCTGCTACACACGGGGTACTGTGTGGTGGCGCTCTACAAAAAATTGCCGATGCGCCCATCAAGAGCCTGGTACTGACCGATACCATTCCGCTACACCCCGACCGGGCGCACCCCAAGATCAAGGTGCTGTCCGTAGCGCCCATCTTGGGCGAAGCGATCAAGCGCATTCATCGAAACGAATCGGTCAGCAAACTGTTCGATTGATGCTCGGTTCGCCGGGCAGCCGGTTGCGTATTTGTTCGCGACGCTTGGGCGGCCGGCACGGCCTTGCCACCGGTGCCAAGCTGGGGTGGCGCGGTTTCAGCCCGGATTATTCATGAACTTCGTCGCCAGAAGTCGAAAGTGTTGCGGCTGAAAGGAAACCGAGATCAGGTGCCACTGGCTTTGCCAGTGCACTGGGGCGTATTGGTGAATACGCAAGTCAGCGGCGATGGCGGTTTGGCGCAGCCGACGCGACACCTTCGGCTTCGCAGCAGAAGGCTCATGAAAAATTCGGGGTTAGATGGCCTCGCCGCCACGTTCGCCCGTGCGAATGCGCACACAATCTTCCAGCGGCAGCACGAAGATTTTGCCGTCGCCGATTTCGCCTGCCTTGCCGGTTCGCCCGCCGCGGATGATCGCTTGGATGGTCGGTTCGACAAATTCCTCGTTGACTGCAATTTGCAGTTGCACCTTGCGCAGCAGATTGACGGAAAACTCGTGTCCGCGGTAGAGCTCGGTCTGGCCTTTTTGCCGGCCAAAGCCCTGCACATCCATCACCGTGAGGCGAAACACCTCGACTTCGGTCAGCGCGGTCTTCACCGCTTCAAGCTTGCTGGGCTGTATGATCGCGATGATCAGCTTCATGACCGCTCCCGGGAGTCTTGGACCACGCAGATCGTACCGGGGCGTACCGGCTCGGATCAAGCCGGCGCGCTGACCGGGTGCCGTGGCGCTGTTCGCCGGTCGGGGCACGGGCCGGGCGCCACAGCAGGACGCCCGGGCTTGGACGGTGCAGGCGGTACAACCGACCCAAGCCTTGGGGCATCCTACTGGCTCGGTTACGAGCCGAGGCTTCCAAGATCGCTTCGCGGGGCTCGATCGCGGGCTCTACAGAGCTGAAAACGGGGACGATTCTTAGATTCCGCTCCCCCGACAACTTCGAACGTGCGGTGTTCATTTGCACTTGGCCAGTGCCCAGCGCGCTATTCGAATTCTCCAAGGAAAACGAAATGTTCAGCCGGATCGAGCAAGCGGAGCCTTTGGCTTGTGGGACCTCGCGGCTGCGGCAGGTGCTAACTAGCGACGAAGCAATCGGCGTGCCGAAACCTCTGTTTGGCCGTGGGTGCAGCGTTGTAACTAATTGAAATATAAATAGTTGCGTCTATAATTGATCGCTCTAAAAAGTTCTTTTTGCCGGGTGCTTTGCCATGCAACTGCGCAATTGGCCGGCGATGTGCGTCGCGCCAACGGGCAACGCGCGCTCGGCGGAGACTACAAAAGATGGGCACGACGGCGAATATGGTGCACTGGAGAGGCTGGGTGAATTCAACCGGCACACGGACTTCTAGCCGGGCGAGATGCACCCCCAATCGGCGCTGACCTTGCCGGCCACAGGTAGTGAAAAAAATGGTCCCAGCGGGCCGGTCTGCCGGCGGCCCACTGGGACCTCGGACACGCTTGGAATGGGCCCCGGGGGAGACGAGATACGCTGGGGGCGTGGTCTCCCCGGGGGCCGCTCTCGCGGGGGGACGCGAGCAGAACCCGATCGTCGTGCCACGCCGCACGACAAAAGGTTCGGGGGCAAGTCACTACGAGCCGTTGGGCTGCTGGCGCGGAGGGCTGATGATCCGCGTCAGACAAGTTCACGGCCCCTACCGGGCATTAGCAGGCTCTCCTGGGTTAAGGAACTGGGGACGACAGAATTCGAAGTGGCCGGCGGCGACCAGAGTGCTGCCCGCAGCGGCTTGAAGGCCAACGGCGCAACGTCTGAGAACCGGTTAGCTGTTTCAACTTGGTGGTCAAACTGCCTCACCGGGCAACGGGGTGTCCACCTCGATGGCGTCGACATAAAGTTCGACACCAGTCATGTGTCGCAAGGTTTCGAGACAGATCTGTTTTTCGAAGAACGACCGCACATGACCCCGCAGGGTGACCGTGCCAGCCTGTGCTTCAACCACCAGGCGCCGCAGCGACGGCATGTGGCGATCGGCCAGGCAACGAGTAACTTGACCAGATAGTTTGCGATCGGAATCGCTGCGTACGTCGGCAACCATGGCAGCCTCGGGAGAAGCGCGGTGTACGTTCGAGGGCGATCACCGGAGACTCGTCGAGCACCGATGTTCGAGCCAGCGGGCATCTCCCCGTGGCTGCCTGACCTGTATTGCAAGCGGCGTGCCAAAGCATTGCCCGACAACCCGACCGCGCCAGGCGACCGGCCTTGAAATCGCGAAAACCGCAAGAAATCAGCCTAAACTGGCCGCACGTTGGGTGGACACAACAGTGCGCCCTGGTTGCTGTTGGGCGCAGAAGGGGGCCAGGCTGCTTACCCTCGATGCACCGATTGCAACGTTGGCGCGCAATCGTGAATTCGGTGGCCGGGTTCGCCGTGGCCTCGCGATAGGTTGGCCATGGAATTGCCAGGCCGGTGGTCAGGCCGGCGGCGGCCAGGTCCCTCGGCAGCTCGGCCGCCGGGTCGAATTCGTGCATCGAGAGCCAGGTCTGCATAGAATCGGCGGTTCGGGGCGTTCTGGCGGAAGTCGATGTGCCGCAAGGGGGGGCCAAGGGGGTGCTGTTTGTCCGGGGCGGATGTTTGGCACGGCCACCCAGCAAATCGGTTCTGGCCAGGGGAGCCTAACAGGCTGGTGGCACTGGGCAGGTGGCGCACGTCGCCGCGGTGTATGGATTGGTTGGACTGACAAGGAGCGTGCGATTTGCACACGGTCGAACTAGCCGCGAGCAAGGCCCAGCACATAATCGTGACTGGTTGCGCCAGCGGTATCGGGCGGCGGCTAGCCGGCGAATTGGCCCGGCGTGGCCACCGGCTGATGGCGACCGATGTGGACCTGACGGCGCTCGAGCAAGCCGCGGAGCGCGATGGTTGGCCGCGCGAGACCGTCCGGCTAGCCGCGCTCGATGTTCGCAACGGCGACGCCTGGGAGCAGGTGCTCGACAGCGCGCTGGCCCCGTGGCCGCGGATCGACGTGTTGTACAACGTGGCGGGCGTGGTGCAGCCGGGCTATGTGCATGAAATCGCCAGGCCGGCGATCGACTTTCATCTCGACATCAATGCCAAGGGAGTGATCCTGGGCACCCAGGCGGCCAGCCGTCGGATGGTAGCCCAGGGTGCAGGCCAGATTGTGAACATTGCCTCGCTAGCGGGCATCGCCGCGGTGCCGGGTTTGGCGTTGTACAGTGCTTCGAAATTTGCGGTGCGAGGATTCTCCTTGGCCGTGGCACAAGAGCTGCGACCCCACGGCGTTTACGTGACCGTGGTTTGTCCCGACGCCGTGCAGACCGCGATGGTCGACTTGCAGATCGACTATCCCGAGGCGGCGCTCACGTTTTCTGGCAAACGCATTTTGAGCGTCGACCAGGTGGTCGAGATTCTGGTGGGCCAGGTACTTGAGAAGCGACCGCTGGAGGTCATGATTCCGCGATCGCGAGGCTGGATGGCGAAACTGACTAGCTTGTGGCCAGGGCTGGCCGGCGCGCTGTTGCCGCGGCTGACACAGCAGGGATTGTCGCGTCAACGTCGCATGCAGGCGTCGCGAGGGGCGCAGTCGACCGAGGCCCCGCCGGCACCCGGCGAGGCAGATGGCCATGTTGCCGAGCGGGCTGCTGGCCCGGTGGGCCACGACCGCCAAGGAGCCTTGCCGCCGTGATGAGCGACTTGCGTACCATTCCGTTCAATCGCCCCTTCGTGGTGGGCAAAGAGCTGGACTACATTGCCCAGGCGGTCCGGCAGGGCAACCTAGGTGGCGAAGGAAGCTTTACGCAGCGGTGTTGCCGGTTTTTGGAAACGCGCTACGGCATGTGCCGGGTGTTGCTTACGCCGTCGTGTACCACGGCGTTGGAGATCGCGGCACAACTTTGCGAGTTGGGTCCGGGCGATGAGGTGATCTTGCCGGCCTTTACCTTCGTGTCGACGGCCAACGCCGTGGCTCGGCTCGGCGCGCGTCCGGTGTTCGTCGACATCCGCGAAGACACACTCAACCTGGACGAACGGCTGGTCGAGCGGGCGATGACCCCGCAGACCAAGGCGATCTTTGCGGTGCACTATGCGGGCGTGGCCTGCGAGCCCGCCGTGCTGGCCAGTTTGGCCCGGGCACACCAAGTGCGGTTGGTGGAAGACGCCGCACAGGGATTGGAATCTCGGTTCGACGATCGGCCGCTGGGTACCTGGGGCGACCTGGCGACGTTTAGTTTCCACGAAACCAAGAATGTGCATTGCGGCCAAGGAGGAGCGCTGTGCGTGAACGACCCGGCGCTGGTCGAGCGGGCCGAATATTTGCACGACAAGGGAACCGACCGGGCGCGTTTTCGCCGTGGCGAGGTCGCAGCCTATCGCTGGGTCGATCTGGGCACCGCCGGCGTGCCTAGCGAGCTGACGGCGGCGTTTCTCTGGGCCCAATTGGAACATCTGGAAACCATTTCACGTCGACGCCGGACGATGTTCGAGTACTATGCCCTGCGGTTGGCACCGCTGGAACAAGCGGGCCATCTGCGGTTGCCGCGCAGCGGACCTCGTTCGGCGGGCAACTACCACTTGTTCTATTTGCTGCTGGCCGACCGTGCCCAGCGCGATGCGTTGTTGGCCAGTTTGGCGGCGGTGGGCATTCATGCGGTGTTCCACTATGTGCCGCTGCACACCTCGCCGGTGGGTGCTCGCTGGGGATATCGAGCGGGCGATCTGCCCTGGACCGAATCGCTGTCGGAACGATTGTTGCGGTTGCCGCTGTTTTTCGAGATGACTACCGCAGAGCAAGACCGCGTGGTCGACGCCGTGGCAGCTTTTTTTCGCCACCCCCGATGATTCATGAGCCTTCTGCCGCGGAATCGAACATGTCGCGAGTGCGGTGTCAAACCGCAATCGGCCCTGGCTCAGGCACAGGGGAACTGCAAAGAGAATTGCGAGGGGGCTAGGAACGAATGAATAAGGCAGGGCGTCGCCGGGCCAAGGCCTGATCTACAAAACTGACCTACAAAACTAAGATGTGGTCTAAACCAAGCGGCCAGGGTAGTTGCCTGGCGAACCGATTCTAGGGAAACCCACCGACGTGGATATCGACCACGAGTCGAGCGACATCTGGGGGCGCGACGCGGCAGTGGCCACGGCGTTGGCCTTGGCCACCGCGCTGACCTTTGGCGTGGCGATTGCCAACGGCTTCGTCGATCTCGACGACCAGTTGTACGTTACGCAAAACACCCAGGTGCAGGCGGGCCTAAGCTGGCAGGGCCTGGTGTGGGCAGCTACCGCCGGCGCGGCCAGCAATTGGCACCCGCTGACCTGGCTGTCGCACATGCTCGATTGGCAACTATTCGGCGGGCGTGCGGCAGGGCACCATGGGGTCAACGTATTGCTGCACGCGATCAACGCCGGGCTGGCCTACATGGTGCTGCGCGCGATGACGACGGGGCATCGCGGGGGCCATGTGGCGCGGGCGACGGGGCGACGCGGGCGACACGGGAGCCACGCGGGGACGTCACCCCCGGCTGGTCGCGCTGACCGAGCGCCGAAGGAGACAGCCAACCTGGGCTTGCCACCGGCCGAGCAACGGTCATTCGGCAATTCGCGTTGGGCCTGCGCCCTGGTGGCGGGGTTGTTTGCGCTGCACCCTCTGCGCGTCGAGTCGGTGGCCTGGGTGTCGGAGCGCAAGGATGTCTTGTCGACTCTGTTCTATCTGGCGGCCACCTGGGCTTATGTGTCCGGCGCGCGCGGCGACCAGGGCTGGGGTTCGTGGGCGCTGGTTGGTTGGTGGTTTGGATTGGGTTTGTTGTCCAAGCCGATGCTGGTCACCTGGCCGGTAGCGATGCTGTTGATCGACTACTGGCCGTTGTACCGCTTGCGTTTGAACGACCGAGGCACGGGGATCGATCCTTGGTCATGGCTGCCGCTAGTACGCGAAAAGCTCCCCTGGTTCATCTTGGCTGCCGCCGTGAGTGGGGTGACGGTCGCGGTGCAAACTCGCGGCGGGGCCGTGCTCACCAGTGGTGCCATCCCACTGGTAACGCAATGGACCTTCGTGCCAGCGGCCTATTGGGGCTATCTGTGGCGATCGTTCGTCCCTCTCGGCTTATGTTGCTTTTATCCTTTGCCACTGGCCGCACTGCGCAGCCAGCCCTGGTTGTACCCACCGGTACTGGCGGGTGTGGTCGCACTGTTGGCCTGCTCGTACGGTGCTTGGAAATGGCGCTACGTGCGGCCATGGCTGGGCTTCGGCTGGGCGTGGTTCGTGCTTACGCTCTTGCCCGTGGTGGGTCTGATCAAGGTCGGCGATCAAGCCCTGGCCGATCGGTATACCTATGTGCCGCACCTGGGTTTGTGGGTGGCGGTGGTGTGGAGCGGTCGCGAGTGGGTTGCCAAGCGCCCCGGGTGGCGCGTGGCGGTTTCGTGCGGCAGCGCGGTGCTGCTTGTGGCCCTGGCTGGCATGTCGGCCTGGTTGACCACCACCTGGCGCGACACGCGGACGCTGGCCGAGCGAGCACTGCGGCTTACGCGAGATAACTACGTGGCCCACTATTTGGTGGGCGTGGCGGAGCAGCAGCGAGGCGAAACCGGCGCCGCGCGGCGCGAATTCGAGGCGGCAGTCGAATTGAACCCCCACTACTATTTTGCCGCACAGGACCTGGGCACGTTGCTGTTCGAGGAGGGAGACGTCGACGGTGCCATGACCTGGTTTACCCGGCTGGTGAGTGAGCAGCCACAATGGCCGGGCGGCCACGTGGGACAGGCCGCGGTGTTCGCGCGCCGCGGTCAGTTGGTGCAGGCCCAACAGTCCATCGAGCGCGCCGTGGCGTGGGGGCCAAGCGACGCGCGCACCCTAGTGCAGGCGGGCGAGATTCTGGCCACACAGGGGAAGTTCGCGGAAGCGGCCGACCGGTTTGAGCGCGCCCAACGGCTCGAGCCGGGCATGGTGTTGGCCGCGCGTCGTTTGGCCGAGTTGCGACTGCGCGAGGAGCGTTTCGCCGAGGCCTCGGCCGCCGCGCAACAGGCGCTCGAACTGGCGCCCCAGGATGCATCGTTGTCGGTGCTGGTGGCCGAAATTCACCTGCGCCGCAACCAAGCGCCCGACGCGGTGCGCGCGCTGCGGCGGGCCTTGGAACTCGACGACAGCCAGGCGGCAGTCGCCAATCAACTGGCCTGGATCCTGGCCACGCATCCCGATCCCTCGTTGCGAAACGGAGCCGAGGCGGTCGATTGGGCCTTGCATGCTTGCCAGAGCGAGGGAGCCGACGACCCGGCCCTGCTCGATACCTTGGCCGCCGCCTATGCCGAGCAAGGTCGTTGGGACGATGCTGTGAACACCGCGACCCAGGCGCTGGGTTTGGCGCGGGCCGCTGGACCAGAGCCCGTGGCCGCCGAGATCGAGGCCCGCCTGGAACTTTATCGCCAACGAAAACCGTATCGCAGTTCCTAGCAGAGCGAAAACGTCCAACCTGGTATTCCACGCTCGAACAACTTTCGGAAGCAAGCCCCATGGGACCCTTGAACGGTATTCACGTGCTCGACCTGACGTTGCTGTTGCCGGGCCCGCTGTGCGGCCAGATTCTGCGCGACATGGGAGCCCGCGTGACCAAGATCGAGCCCCCTGCCCCCGGCGACTACATGGCGCTTTGGCCACCGATGGTGGGGCCAGTGGCGGCGACGTATTTCGCCGTGAACCGCGGCAAGGAGATCTGCTCGCTCGACTTGAAAAACCCGGACGACCGGCAGAAATTCCACGAGATTGCCGCCACGGCCGATGTAGTGCTCGATGGTTTCCGACCGGGCGTGCTGGCCAAGCTGGGCGCGGGTTTCGAGCAACTGGCGAAGATCAATCCGCGGCTGATTCTGTGCAGTATTTCCGGCTATGGCCAAACCGGCCCCTTGGCACAGCGAGCCGGACACGATTTGAACTACCAAGCACTGGCCGGGGTGCTGAGCCTGTCGGGCGGCACGACGCACGCGCCCCCGAACCCGCCGATTCAAACCGCCGACACCGCGGCGGGTTCCTATGCGGCCGCGATGCTGGTCTTGGCGGCGCTGTGGGAGCGGCAGCAAACCGGGCGCGGCCGACACATCGACGTGAGCATGTCCGAACAATTGCTGCCGCTGTTGACCACGACCTATGCCGCGGCGGGTGCCGAGCAGCGCGACCCGACGCGCGACGGCGAATTATTGAGCGGTCGCGCGCCGTGTTATCGCACCTATCGCACGGCCGATGGCCAGTACTTTACCGTCGGCGCGCTGGAGCCGAAATTCTGGGTGGCCCTGGCCACCGCGCTCGGGCGGCCCGAGCTAAGTGCGGCACCGCACCTGGGCGACGACGCGGGGCGCGAGGCACTCTTGGCCGAGTTGGTCGAGATTTTTGCCACGCGCACGCGCGACGAGTGGACCAGGCTGTTGTGCCCTGCCGATGCTTGCTGCGAACCGGTATTGCAATTCTCTGAAGTGCAACACCACCCGCAATGGGAAGCCCGACACAGTTTTGTGGAGCTGCCGACCCCTGACGGTCGGCGGCTGAGGGTGCCCAAGATGCCTGCGTCGCTGGCCGGCTTTACTACCGATGAAAACGCCAGCGCGTAGCAGTTCGTCGCATTCCTCAACGCGCTGCTAGGAATCAGCGTGCCGGTCCACCCTGCGCTCCCGCGTCGGGTGTGTGTACCGGCGCGCCGGGGCCGCCGGGAAACGGCACGAGATTGGCCAGGGCATCGCCCACCAGGGGGCGCGGCTCGCACAGAATGTCGAGATCGTCGCGCTGGCGTGCTTCATCCCAATAGCGCACCGAGCACTCGACCTCGGCCAGGTGCAGCGTGTTGTGAATCCACAAGATGCGGTTGTCGACCGCGGGCGCCAGGCCGGTGGTCGAAAGGGCCGCCTCGATCACTTCGCAATCGCTGTCGTAGTGGACGGGCGTCATGGCACCGGTCGGGTGGCCACCGGTTAGGCAATTGATCTTGGTGATTGTCCAGTCGACGGCGTCGACCGTGCGTCGATTGCAGAACTCGGCAATGCCGATACCGGCCGCGTTGCCGTGCGTTTCAGGGGTCAGGCCGCGCACAAAAATCCGCTTCACCTTGGGAAACTCGTCGTCGGCCGCCTTGTGGTCGTTGAACTTGCGCCCGACGACATTGGTATCCATGCCGGCTCCGGAAATGTTCTTGCCGATCTGCTCGATAATCAACAGATCGACTTCCTGAAACGGGAGCCGCGGCATCCAGTGCTTGGCCTGCGTCAGCAGTTCTTTCTCGCGCGATTCGAACTCGTGAGGCGCAACCGCTGCCAGCAGGGCGGTTTCGTCGTAGCCGTTCTCCACGATGCCCAGACCGCCCACGATGCGGCAGCGCTCGAGCACCTGGTGTGCCACGCTGCGCAGAATTTGGCCAAAGTTGTAATCGAGTATCGCGCGATGATAGACCTTGGCGCCTTCGTGCTTGCCCAAACCGATCAGCATCATCTTCATCAGGCCGCTTTCGATATCGCCCACGAAGTTGGTGTGGGGTTTGATCCGCCCACACACGAACACGTGGTCTGCTCCAGCGGCGTGGCGATCGAAATGGACGGGAAACCCCTCGTCGGTTTGGCAAACCACGACCGTCTCCATCGACGAGCGAATGGGGCAGCCGACGAACGATTCCGTCACGCCGTAACCTTCCACAATGGCACGCTGTCCAGCAGCAGTGCCACCGCCGTGGCTGCCCATGGCCGGTACAATGAACGGCGCAGCGCCCAACGCCTTCAAGTGCCCCACCACCCCTTGAATGATCG
>CAYSXM010000090.1:0-10119 GCA_964434905.1 uncultured Pirellulales bacterium
CGCCCTGCGCCAGTAGTTTCCGCGTAGCATCTAGAATTTGCTGGCGAGTGTGCGCGCGGCGGTCGCCGCCGGCCGGCGCTATCACGGTCACACTGCGAGCCTGGCGCATGGTCGGCGTCTCACGCTATCTGGACTTGAACCCGAATGACTCAGGGGCCTTCTGCCGCGGAAGCGAACGTGTCGCGTCTCGTTTGTCCGACCGCCATCGCCCCTGACCCACGTATTCACCAATACGCCCCACAGCACTGGCAACGCCCCGTGGCACACAGAACGAGTGGATAAGTCTTGTCAGGCCAAGGTCTCGTAGAACCAAGGTCTGACCTGCAAGACTCCTGGCGACGAAGTTCACGAATAGCTCGGGTTGAAGCGTATGGGCAACGACTTGAACTGGTTCAGGAACATGCCGCGCGTTCGCCGGGGCGTGCCGGTCAACTCCATATTCTCCAGCCGCGCGAGGGTCTCTTCAAACAACACCAGAAGTTCCAGTCGCGCCAGCGGCGCGCCCAGACAATAGTGCCGGCCCCCGGCGCCAAAGGCTTGATGCTCGACCGTCGGCCGCCGGATGTCGAATCGCTGGGGATCGTCGTAGACCGATTCATCCCGGTTGCCCGAGACGAACCACAGCAACACTTTATCTCCGGCCTGAATGGTCTGGCCGTGCAATAGAACGTCGCGGGTCGCCGTGCGACGAAAATGAGTAAACGCGGGGAAGCAGCGGAGGATTTCCTCGACGGCCTGCGGAACCCGGCCCAGGTCTTCCTGCAACCAGGCCAGTTGGTCGGGCGCTTGAATGAGGGCCTGCATCCCGCAGGTGTACACGCTTTTGGTGCTGTCCGTGCCGGCAGAGAACAGCAGACCGAACATCATGAGCAATTCGATGTCGTCGAAACGATCGCCTTCGACTTCGGCGATCGCCAAAGCCGAAAGCAAATCGTTTGTGGGCTGCGTTCGACGTTCAGAAACCAAGCCGTGCAGGATTGGTGCGGCCTCGGCCATGGCATCGGTAATCTGTCCCCACTCTGTCCGCAATTCGGTGTCGTCCCAGGCGAGACTAATGTTTGCCCACTCAACCAGTTTGTGGTCGAGTTCCGGTGGTGTTCCCAGTAACGAACCGATCACGCGTGCCGTTACCCGAGCGCCGATATCAGAAACCAGGTCCGCGGCGCCGTTCGCGGCCACAGCGTCTAG
Organism: uncultured Pirellulales bacterium; assembly: GCA_964434905.1. Classification (GTDB taxonomy): domain Bacteria; phylum Planctomycetota; class Planctomycetia; order Pirellulales; family CAYNRE01; genus CAYSXM01. Next base: position 1,189 of record CAYSXM010000090.1, read on the forward strand.
TGCCTCGCGGGTGATCTGGCGAATCATCGGTTCGTGGCTGGCGATCCGTTTGGGCGTGAAGGCCTTTTGAAAAATGGCTTTTACACGGTCATGGCGGGGCGGATCCATCGAGATCATTTGTTGGGTTTGGATTTCCAAGGCCATGCCGACGTCGTCCAGAACGACGACGCCGCCCCGCTCGGACGAGAACGTTTGCCAGTCCATGCTGGCCGCGCGAATGTCGGCCGCCCGAGTGAGCGACCAGAAGCCGGCTTCGTTGGGCCGCGACTCCAGGGGGCTCCAGTGAACTGGCGCTTCGCGGCGCAGCCGGCAGAAGATTTCGTGGGGCGGACCGGCCTCCCAAAGATCGAGGTTCGACAGGTCGATACGCGCCAATTCCGATTCTGCCGCGATGCTCATGGGCCAACTCCTGCGAATTGTTTACAGCCCCTTGAAACGGGCCATCACGGCAGTTTTCGGCGGTACGCACTGACGAGGCCAGCGCCGCAGATAATGCGCGCTTGTTTCCGGACCGGACACCAGTATACTAACAAACTAGACGGTATGTCTATTTTTGTTTTTTCGATGAAACAGACCATGAAATCCGGCTTGTCGCCCCGGTGGATTTGCGAAACCTGTGGTTTCGTCTACGACCAAGACGACGGCGACCCCGACGGCGGCATTTCGCCGGGCACGCCGTTTGAAGAGATTCCCAGCGACTGGTGTTGTCCGGCGTGTGGCGCGAGGAAGTCGGATTTCGTGCCGCTTGACGCCTGAGCGGCGACGAGCCCTGCTGACAGCGCGCCATTGCCGCACCGTGAAACTGTGGCCCCGTGTCTAAGGTAACTCAGCAGTACAGAACCCTGTTCGCGTTCCAGGAGCTTATCCATGCACCGCGCGCGTCCCTTGCCGATTTGGTCCGTTCTTACCGCAGCAGGTCTGGTGGTCGCGTTGCTCTCGGTGCCAGCGCTGGCCACCGACGCGCAACCCAAGGTCGGCAAGACGATTGCCGACTTTCAAGGCACCGCAGCCGATGGGCAGGCCTGGTCACTGGCGCAGTCGGCAGACGCCCAGCTCTTGGTGGTCGTCTTTCTTGGCACCGAATGTCCGCTGGTCCAGCATTACGCCCCGCGACTGGAAAAGCTTGCGCAGGACTACGGGGCACGTGGAGTTCGCTTCGTGGGCATCGTTTCCAACGTGCAAGACAGTACGGAAGAGATTGCAGAGTTGGTTCGCGAGCACGGGTTGACGTTTCCGGTGCTGAAAGACGACGGCGCGCGCGCGGCCGACGCCTTGGGCGCGACGCGCACGCCGGAAGTTTTTGTGCTCGACCAGACCCGGACCGTGCGCTACCACGGCCGCATCGACGATCAGGGTCGGGTGGGCTTCGTTCGTCTTCAGGTCGATCGCCATGATCTGGCCCTGGCCCTCAACGAGCTGCTGGACGGCAAGCCGGTCAGTCAGCCGGAATTGCCCCCCATCGGTTGCCTTATCGGCCGCCAGCGCGCGGTGGCAGCCGCGCCGACGGTAACCTATGCGCAGCAGATCTCGCGCATCTTTCAACAGCGTTGCGTAGCGTGCCACCGTTCCGGCGAGATCGGCCCCTTTGCAATGGACAATTACGACGACGTGGCTGGTTGGGCGGACATGATCCGCGAAGTGGTCGAGCAGGAGCGGATGCCGCCCTGGTTTGCCAGCCCAGCGCATGGCAAATTCTCCAACGATGCGCGTTTGACGTCGGAAGAAAAGCAGGCCATTTTCGCCTGGGTCGACGCCGGCGCTCCGCTGGGTAACCCTAGCGACCTGCCTGAGCCAAGACAGTTTGTCGAAGGCTGGAACATCGACCAGCCCGATCAGGTCATCGCCATGGCCGATCAACCGTTCGATGTTCCTGCCGAGGGGACGCTCGACTACAAGCACTTCGTTGTCGACCCTGGCTGGACGGAAGACAAGTGGCTCACCGCGGCCGAAGTGCGGCCCGGTGCTCGGTCGGTGGTGCATCACGTGTTTGTGCTGTGCTTTCCGCCGGGCAAGAACGACGCCTTCAAGATTGCCTTCGACGGTGGTCTGATTGGGGGCTATGCTCCGGGCACTCCCGCGTTCCAGGCAGAGCCGGGCCTCGCTCGCCGTATTCCGGCGGGCTCGAAGATTGTCTTTCAAATGCACTACACACCCAACGGCCGCGCCCAACAAGATCTCACCCGGGTTGGTTTCAAATTCTGCGCGGCCAGCGAAGTGGAGCAGGAAGTAGAAGTTCGCGGCGCCAGCTATTGGCTGTTTAGAATTCCACCGGGCGCGGAGAATCACGAGATTCGCTCCAGGCACACCTTCACCCGAGACGAAATCCTTCGCAACTTGCTGCCACACATGCACCTTCGCGGAAAATCATTCCGGTATGTCGCACGCTTCCCGGACGGCACCAGCGAAGTGTTGTTGGATGTCCCCCGCTACGACTTCAATTGGCAAATCCAATATGAGTTTGCGGAGCCCAAGCTGATGCCCAAGGGATCGGTCCTGGAATGCACGGCCCACTACGACAACTCGGCGGGTAATCCCGCTAATCCGGATCCCACCGCCACGGTGACCCCTGGCGAGCAGACCTGGCACGAGATGATGATCGGTTGGTACTCGGTGATGACGCCCCCCAAGTCGTCGTCGGTACCGTAACGAGCGTGTGGGCGTTTGCCGCGCAGGGGCCGCCAGGGAGACTGACCTATGGCGGTTTCGGTGGCCTACCACGTTGTTGTGGCAGCATCGGAGCGCGATCGGCGAAGTCGCCGCATCGGCTGCGCCCCATCGGCAATTGCTCTGGACGCACGTATTTGCCGATCCGCGCCGGCCGACCACGTTTTTTTCCAAACGCCACAGAACTTGCGATGCCTGGCGACGAAGTGCAGGATTCTTTCAGCAGGCATGTCTGCGGAGAGGAAAACGCGTGTTTTCTGGCGACTTCCCTAGCACCCCTGCGATCTACAACGAGCGAGCACATCGGTTATGAATCGCCTTTTTCTAGTGATGGCCGTGCTGGTGTTTCTCGCGGACGTTTCGCGCGCTGCCGAGCCGTTTAAATCGGAACTCTTGACCACCTGGGGAGCTGGCGTCACGGCCGACAACGCCTGGACCGAGTACCCTCGCCCGGCGCTGGAGCGCAAGAATTGGCGCTGTCTCAACGGCTTGTGGGATTATGCGGTCACACCGGAATCCGATCACTCGCAGCCGACGCAATGGACCGGGAAGATTCTCGTGCCCTACGCGCTGGAATCGCGCCTGGGTGGTGTGCAGCGGCTGCTCACCGCGGACGAGGCGCTGTGGTATCGCCGTACGCTCGAGGTGTCGCCTTCGGCCGACCAGCGGACCTTGCTCAACTTCGAGGCGGTCGACTATCGCTGCGAGGTTTTCGTCAATGCAACATCGGTGGGCACACACCAGGGGGGCCATACTCCCTTCTCGTTTGACATCACTCCCGTACTTCTCTCTGGCGACAACGAACTGGTCGTGCGGGTGACCGACAAGACCGAAGACTGGCAACTTCGCGGTAAGCAGGTGCTGAAGCCCGAGGGCATTTGGTACACGCAGGTTTCGGGCATTTGGCAGACCGTCTGGTTGGAGGAGGTTGCGGCGACGCATCTGGCAGATGTGAAGATCACGACCGATGCCGACCACGGTTCGATTTCGATTCGCCCCCAGATTGCCGGCGCCGCGCCGGGAACAACCGTGGCGGTCGTGGTCAAGGATGGCGATCGCGTTGCGGCCCAGGCGCGCGGCACGGGCGAAACGTTGGTGGTCCAGCTTCCCGACGCGAAACTTTGGTCGCCCGGGTCGCCGCACCTATACGACCTGGAGATATCGCTGCTCGATGCCCAGGGCCAATCGCTCGATCGGGTCCGGACCTATGCGGGCATTCGGCGCGTGGGCAAGGCGCGCGACGCCGATGGCCATCTGCGATTCACGCTGAACGGGCAACCGTTGTTTCACTGGGGGACGTTAGACCAAGGCTGGTGGCCCGATGGCCTATTGACGCCTCCCTCGGATGAAGCGATGAGGTATGACATCGAGTTTCTCAAGTCGGCCGGCTTCAACATGATTCGCAAGCACATCAAGGTCGAGCCGCGCCGGTACTATTACCATTGCGATCGGCTGGGAATGTTGGTCTGGCAAGACCAAGTTAGCGGAGGAAAAAACCCGCCCTGGACCCGGATGAAGCCCGACCCACAGGATGCCGACTGGCCCGACGCAGAGCACGAGCAGTATCTGCTGGAACTCGAACGCATGATCTCGCTTTTGGAGAACCATCCTTGCATTGCCGTCTGGGTTCCCTTTAACGAGGCCTGGGGCCAGCATCGTACGCTCGAGGTCGGAGCTTGGACGGCCAAGCGAGATCCAACCCGACTAGTCAATATCGCCAGTGGCGGAAATTTCTGGCCGGTGGGCGACATTGCCGACACACACAATTACCCTCACCCCGGCGATGCCTTGGTCGACGCACGCTACCACGACTTTGTGCGCGTGGTGGGTGAATTCGGCGGACACGGCATCGTTACGGCCGAGCACCTGTGGGACGCCAAACGCCGCAACTGGGGATACAGTCTGGCCCAGACGGTCGACGAGCTGTCGACGCGCTACGAGGACTCGCTGAAGCGACTAAACCAACTGCGCGCGCAAGGAATCGCCGGCGGTATCTACACCCAGACCACCGACGTCGAAGGAGAGGTCAATGGCCTGTTGACCTACGACCGCCAGGTGGCCAAGATTCCGGCGGAACACCTGGCTAAACTGCACGCGATCTTGTTCCAGCAGACCGAATGATCCGGGATGATAAGGCGGAAGAAGCAGGCTTGTAGCAATGCCGCGCCCACCCTCGCGAACCTGGCGGCAGGTAATCCCAGGCAGTTGATCCCCGGCAACGGCTTCAATTCCCAAGACCACGGAAGGCCGGTGGACAAACGGGCGCGGGTTGCGGGCACTGCGGGCACGCGTCGCAGATGGCAAAACACCCGCTAGCCAGACCGCTATCGGCCTGCCGGCCGATGCCGTACACTGGCCACAACTTTCTCCAATGGCCGGTTTTTCCCCCGGGAGAACCGTCGCCAACCATGGCGGGCGCCGCCTGGCGGAAGTGGGACAAGCACGCGCAGCTCGGCCGCTTGGGCCGAGATCGTTCGCAAGGCAGTCGGCACACAAGGGTACTTTCGCATGGCCCAACGCTCATTGGCAGGACGTACGTTACTGATTACCGGCGCCACTCGAGGCATCGGCAAGGCGATTGCGTTGCGCGCGGCCCGCGATGGTGCCAACGTGACCATCGCCGCGAAGACCACCGAGCCGCACCCTCGGCTGGCCGGCACGATCTACACCGCGGCCGAGGAGATTCAAGCCGCAGGTGGCCAGGCACTGGCGATTCCCTGCGATATTCGCTTCGAAGAGCAGGTCGCCGCCGCGGTGGCGCAAACCGTCGATCGTTTTGGGGGTATCGATATCCTGGTGAACAACGCCAGCGCCATCCAACTTACCGGCACGCTCGAAACGCCCATGAAACGTTTCGATCTGATGCACCAGATCAACACCCGCGGCACGTACCTCTGCTCGCAACAATGCTTGCCGCACCTGCTCAAGAGCAAACAACCCCACATTCTGAACTTGGCGCCGCCGCTGGTGATGAAACCCGTTTGGTTCCAGAACCACGTGGCGTACACGATGGCCAAATATGGCATGAGCATGTGCGTGCTCGGCATGGCCGCTGAATTCCAAGAGGCAGGCGTGGCGGTCAATGCGCTTTGGCCGCGCACCGTGATCTGGACCGCGGCCGTCGAAAACCTGATCGGCGCCGACCTCAAAGATTCCAGCCGCAAGCCGGAAATCATGGCCGACGCGGCCTGGTGGATCCTGACTTCGGAAAGCCGCCGTGTGACGGGCAATTTCTTCATCGACGATGAGGTTTTGCAGCAACACGGCGTGACCGACCTCGATCAATACGCCGTTACGCCGGGTCACGCACTGCAGACCGATTTTTTCTTGCCGTAGCCGTCGCGGACCTGCCCCGGCGTGTAGCGATTTCGCGGCGCACGCTGCTGGCCGTTGCGCGCTGTTTCGAGACGGCCGCGGCGATCTGTTTCGTTTTGGCCGTTGCGCGCTGTTTCGAGTTGGCCGCGAAGCGTTGTTTTTTCTGGGCCGCGAAGCGTTGTTTTTTCTGGGCCGCGAAGCGGCCGTGGCCAGCCACGAGCAACCGCGCGATACGCCGGGCGGTCACGTTGAGCGGCAAGGCTGCCCATTCGTCGGGCGTGACCCACCGCCACTCGGCCGCTTGGGGCCGCGCCACACCCGGCGCGCGCCCGGCGAAGCAGGTCAGTCGAATGCGGAACCTCGTGACCCCGTGCCGGAGCTGGTGAAACTCATCGCCGACCTCGACCCGGATTCCCAGCAGATCGCGCAGCAGTTGTTCGACGCGCTGTCGCGCCGCGCCGGGCTCGGCATGCGGCTGGGTAGTGTGGTGCTCCGCACCATCGAGTGTCAGGCGGGGAACATCCCACAGCCCGGCCCACCGCTGGCCGGCTGGGCAGCGCACCGCCAAGAACCGGGTGCCGCGCCACACGACCACCGCCGCTTCCTCGACCGATTCCCATCGCGTGGGTCGCGGCGGGCGCGGAATTTTTCGCCAGTTGCCGCTGGCCCCCGTGGCACACAGCCCGAACACCGGGCAGTGCGCGCAGCGGGGCGCGCGGGGTGTGCACACCTGGCTGCCCAGTTCCATCATGGCCTGGTTGAACTGCCCTGCACCGCGTGGGGGCAACCAAGCTTCGGCTGCGGCCCAAAGCCGCCTTTGCCCAGCAGCCAACCGCGGGTCGCCACGATAACCCAACAACCGGCTAACCAGCCGCACGGTGTTGGCTTCGAGAATGGGCGCCCGGGCGTCGAAGGCGATCGAGCGAATGGCGCCGGCCGTATAGCGACCGATACCCGGCAGTGCCAGCACCTCGTTTTCCGCCCGAGGAAAACAGCCCCCGTGGCGTGCCACGATCAGCTTGGCGGCCGCGTGCAGTTGTCGTGCGCGCCGATAGTAGCCTAGGCCTTCCCACAGCCGCAGCACCTGCTGTTCGTCGGCGGCGGCCAAGGCCTCCACGTCGGGAAAGGCGGTCAGAAGCCGCTGAAAATAGTCGATTACCGTGGCCACTTGGGTCTGTTGCAGCATGATCTCGCTGACCCAAATCGCATAAGGATCTCGCGTTCTGCGCCAGGGAAGATCGCGCGCCGTACGGCGATACCAGGCGAGCAACTGTCTGCGAAACGCGGTGGCCCACGCCGCGTCGGTCACGTATGCTCTGGAGTTCGTCAGAACCGGCTTTTTCACGCACTGTCTCGCTTCGACCAAGAATAACCCGGCCATCGTCGATCGATTTGCAAACGCTGTCGTACCGGTAGCAGGCCTTGAAAGTCCAGCCCCGGGTCAGAGAGACTGGTAACCATTGCAACGCGCGCGGGGAGACGTCCTCGCTGGGAAGTCAAACCACACAAGGCATGCTCTGCCGATCGCGAAATGGGGAGTTGCAACAGTGTTTCCACCAACGTTCCGCATGAATCCGCACCGCACCCTGATCCTGGCAGGCCACAATCGTGTCGGGTGGGCCGCGTGGCGGCGGGTCGTTCGGCCGTGTGTGCTGGCGCTGGGCCTGGGGTGGTGCGGCGCGGTTGCACCGCAATGCCTGGCACAGTCCCAGGCAGAGTTCCATCTTTCGACCCTCGATCTAGCACAGCGCCTGGCGGCTCAGCCGCCGCTGAATTTCACGAGTTCGCCTGCCGACACGGCCGATATGGTCACCGTCGACCCGGCCAGTACCTTCCAGACCTTGGTGGGCATCGGGGCCTCGCTCGAGCCGACCACCTGTTTCAACCTGTCGCAATTGTCTGAGGAGGTGCGCCGCGAAACCCTGACCAAGCTGCTGCATCGCCAAGCGGGCATCGGCATGAGCCAGATGCGGATTTGCATCGGCACGCCCGACTTTACCGGCGATCCGTGGTACTCGTACGACGATGTCGCGGTGGGTCAAACCGACCCCACGTTGTCGCAATTCTCCATCGACAAAGACCAAAGCTATATTTTGCCGGTATTGAAGATGGCGCGGGAAATTGCCCCCGACCTGCGGTTCGTCGCTTCGCCCTGGAGTCCGCCGGGCTGGATGAAAACGACCGATAGTCTGATCGGCGGTTCCTTGCGCCCCGAATGGTATGCCGCCTATGCGCAATACTTCGTGCGGTTTCTTCAGGCCTATGCGGCCGAGGGAATTTCCGTGGCGGCGGTCACCGTGCAAAACGAGCCCGGCGTCGATCGCGCCCACGACCAGCCCAAGTGGCACTATCCATCGTGTCGTTGGACAGGCGAGGCCGAGCGCGACTTCATTCGCGACCATCTGGGCCCCGCCCTGCGCGCAGCAGCCCTGAACACGGAGATTTGGTGTTACGACCACAACTACAACCTGAAGCGCAGCATCGATGACGATCCCGGCCTGCCCTACCCGCGAACGGTGCTGAGCGATCCGCAGGCAGCGCGTTTCGTCGCCGGCGCGGCGTTCCACGGCTATGCCGGCCAACCCGAGGGGATGACCAGCCTGCACGAAGAGTTTCCCGACAAGCTCATGCTGTTCACCGAAGGTTCGACCTACGGCATTCCCGGCGCGGTGCAGATTGTCCGGCTGCTGCGCAATTGGGCCAGCGGGTACAACGCCTGGGTGACCATGATCGACGGACGTGGCAAGCCGAACAACGGGCCCTTCACCGCCAGCAAAACTTGCATCATCCTCGGCGATGATCGGTCGGTCGAATATCGTTTCGACTACTACATGTACGGGCACTTTTCCAAATACCTGCGGCCGGGCGCCGTGCGCATTGCTAGCGAGTCGTCGGCCAAGAATTTGGCGCACGTCGCGTTCCGTTTGCCCGACGGCCAGTTGGCACTGGTGC